>PLOC01000083.1:1563-18542 GCA_003141955.1 Chloroflexota bacterium | reverse complement strand
TACAAGGGCGAGGTCGTCGGCGTTCCGACCAGCGGCACGGGCAGCACGATCGCCTACCGCGTCCCGGTCGCGCGCGAGGGCGCCGTGTGGGCGACCGGCGGTCCCGTGATCGACGCTGCCGGCAACGTGTACGTCTCCACCGGCAACGGCAGCTCCACGACCAGCTACGACGGCAGCGACTCGGTTATCGAGCTCTCGCCGACGCTGCAGATGATCAGCCGGTTCGCTCCCTCGACCTGGGCCCACGACAACGCCCACGACCTGGACCTTGGTTCGACGAATCCCGCCCTCGTGCCCGGCGGGTGGGTCTTCCAGGTCGGTAAGAGCGGCACCGGGTACGTGATGCACCAGGGGGCGCTGGGTGGAATCGGCGGGCAGGTTTCCAGCGCGTCCGTCTGCGGCGCGTACGGCGGCACGGCCCAGGACGGGTCCACGATCTACGTGCCGTGCCGGACGGCGATCCGCCAGGTCACCATCGGCACGGACGGCAAGCTCACGGTGGGCTGGGAGTCGAAGAGCGACGTTGGCGGCGGACCGCCCGTGATCGGCGGCGGAGCCGTCTGGAGCGCCAACTGGTACAACGGTCAGCTGTATGCGCTGGACCCGGCCACGGGCGCCGGGCTGGCCAGCATCTCCGTCGGCGCACTGCCCCACTTCGCCTCCCCGACGCTGTGGGGTGGGCAGGTTCTGCTCGGGACGATGAGCGGCGTGGTCGCGATCGCGCCGTAGGCCGGCGACACCGCGGCGCGCCCACCGGGAGGAGGCGCTCGATGGCTCGAATGACACAGGCGGAGGTGGAGGCGTACCGCCGGCCCGTGCTCGACATGCTCGGGGCCGATGACCCGCTCGACGTCCAGGCGGATGAGGTTTCGGCCTGGCGCGAGTTGATCGATCGCGCCGACGGCGACCTTCGAACCCGGCCGGCGAAAGGCGAATGGTCGGTCATCGAGTGCCTAGGCCACATGACCGACTCCGAGCTGGTTACCTCGGCCCGCTATCGGTGGGTCCTGGCCGAGAACGAGCCGCCGCTGCAGAGCTGGGATCAGGAGGCCTGGGCCGCCCGCTTCGACCATACGCACGACGACCCGGCCACGCTGCTCGACCTGTTCGCCGCCCTCCGACACGCCAACGTGGCGCTGTGGCAGCGCACGCCGCCGGCGGACCGTGCCCGCTCCGGCACCCACGCCGAACGTGGCCCGGAATCGTTCGACCTGCTCTTCCGCCTCCAGGCCGGCCACGGCCGGCTCCACCGCGACCAGGCCGAACGCGCGCTGGCAGAGGTGCGGCGGAGAGGATAGCTTCTCGCTACCGCCCCAGGATCCGATCGATCTCGGCCATCTGGGCCGGTGTCAGCGGGCCGAACTCCATTGCCTTCGCGTTCTCCTGCACCTGGGCGACCGTCCGAAAGCCGGGGAGCGGGACCGTGGCCGGGCTGCGACCCCAGATCCAGGCGAGGGCGCCCTGGGCAAGGGTTCGGCCGTTGCTCGTCAGGATCTCTCGGATCGACGCGAGCGAGTCGAGCCAGTCCTGGTTCGCCCGACCACCCTTGATGCCCGCGAACCATTCGACCTTCTGGCGGACGTCGTCGTCGCGGAACCTGGTCTCCGGTGTGATCTTCCCGGTCAGCACGCCCATGCCCAGCGGGGCGCGGTTCATGCTGGCCAGGTTCATCCGCTCGGCCAAGGCGAGCAGATCGGCGCTGCCGGTCAGGACGTTGAGCTCCTGCTCGACCACCCCGCAACCGGGACCGGTCGAGAAGGCCTCGATCGCGTCCGGCCGATCCGTGCTCCAGCCGTAGGTCCGGATCTTGCCCTCGGCCACGATGCTCTCGAGGATTTCGCCGACGGCCAGGGCCCGGTCCAGCGTGAGCCCCCAGACGTGCAGCAGGTAGACGTCGACATGGTCCGTGCCCAGGCGCCGAAGGCTGCCCTCCAGGTTCTCTCGCACGTGCCCGGCGACGTCGCTGGCTTCCTCGGTCGCTCCGTATGGGTTCACCGCGCGGGCCGACTCATCGAGCTCGTAGCCGAACTTGGTGGCGATGACGGCCCCGTCGCGGCGGCCTTTCAGGGCCGCGCCAAGTACGCGCTCGCTGTGGCCGGCGCCGTAGTTGGCGGCGGTGTCGAAGAAGTTGGCGCCCAGCTCCAGGGCGGCATGGATCGCGCGGGTGGATTCGGCGTCGTCGACGACGCCCCAGCCGGCCTGCGCGCCCATCATGGTCCACGGCCCGCCGATCGCCCAGCAGCCCATGCCGACCGCCGAGACCTCGATGCCGCTCCGGCCGAGTGTTCGCTTCACGGTCTGCCTCCTCGTTCCGAGAGCCTCATCCGGCGCCTCGAGCTAGCCGCGCACCACGCGCAGGTCCAGGCTCGACCGGTTCAGAACGCTGGCGCCGTCTGGCGCGCACATGACGATGTTCTCCAGCCGGACGCCCCAGCGGCCTGGGAAGTAGATGCCGGGCTCGACACTGAAGGCCATCCCCGGCGCCAGCGGCGTGGCGTTGCCGGCGACCATGTACGGGTCCTCGTGGACCTCAAGGCCGATGCCGTGGCCGACGCGATGGGTGAAGAACTCACCGTAGCCGCCCGTGGAGATGACCGCGCGGGCTGCCGCGTCGACTTGCTCGGCCGGGACGCCCGGCCTGACGACAGCCGTCGCTTTCGCCTGCGCCTCGCGCACCAGTTCGAAGACGCGCACGAATTCGGGCTCTGGCGCGACGCCGGCCTCTCCGCCGACCCAGACGGTCCGGGTCGTATCGCTGCAGTAGCCGGCCAGGGTTCCGCCGATGTCGAGCACGATCGGCTCGCCGGCCACGATGACCCGATCGGAGGCGTCGTGGTGAGGCGATGCACTGTTCGGCCCGGAGCCGACGATGGCGAAGTCGGCCAGGTCGTGGCCCTCGTCGATCAGGCGGCCGCGGATCTCGCGGCTGATCTCCGCCTCGGTCCGGCCGACGAGCCGCCCGGACGCGATGGCATCCACGGTGCGGTCCGCGGCCGCTGCGGCCAGCGACAGGAGTCGCGCCTCGTCGGCGTCCTTGACCTGGCGCAGGTCGCGCATGACCGCGCTCGCGGGTTCGAACTTGCGGCCGGGCAGGACCGCCTGCAGCGCGAGCACATGCATCGCCCAAAGTCGGTCCGAGAGGCCGATCGGCTCCCAGGCGGCGGCGCCGGAGGCCAGCTGCCGGGGGGCGAACAAGTCGGCGACCAGGGCGGCAGCGTCGTCGGTCTCGTCGAAGGGAATGACCTCGGCGAGGCCGCCACGGACGAGCGGCGTGGCGCCCGCCTTCTGGGCCTCCAGGTGCGGCACGACGAACGAAACCGGGCCCTCTCGCGGGACGACCAGGAGGGTGATGCGCTCCATCGGCTCGCCGACGAAGCCTGTGACGTATCGCAGGTCCGGACCGACGCCGATCAGCACGCCGGCGAAACGGCGCTCCATGATCGCCTCGCGGCAGGCCGAGAGTCGGGCGGCGTATCGGTCGGCGGGGATCTGGCGGGCGGACTCACTCATGTGCGGAGAGTAGCCCGGGATGGGCCGACGTGCCAGGCCGTCCGGCCGGACCGCCCGGCTGGGCCGGACCTACTTGCCCGCCAGCGCCTCGACCAGCGGCGCCATCGACTCCATGGCGTGGCTCGGGATCGTGTAGTAGCTGATGCCGAGCTTGTCGCGGCGTCGGAGCAGCCGCTCGCGGATGGAGATCAGCGTGCCGTACAGGACATAGGGGCTGCCGTACAGGGCAGTCGGCCCCCAGCGCATGGCCGCCCACGCGGAGCCGAGCAGCGAGTTGCCGCTACCCACGAGACCGGCGTCGCCGAGCCAGAGGTTGAGCTCGAGGTTCGCGAACCGATCGCCGGCTGCCGCCTTGACGAGCGCCACCTTCTCGGCCGTGGCGGTCTCGGTTGCCTGGCGCAGGATCGGCCGGCCGTGCGCGTTGAAGCCCGGCATGAGCCCGACGATGTCGGCCTCCCGCGCGGCCAGGCGAAGCATGCGCGGACCACCACCGCCGATCGCCAGCGGTGGCCGCGGCCGCTGGACCGTGATCACGCCGGCCGACGCGCGGTCCATCTGGTAGTGCTTGCCGCGGTGAGTGACCGTCTCGCCGGCGAGCAGCCGCTTCACCAGCGGGATCGCCTCCTCGAGCCGATCCACGCGGCGCGGGCCCGGGTCGTAGGTCATGCCCAGCTCGCGGTAGTCGCCCGTCATCCAGCCCGCTCCAAGGCCCATCTCGAACCGCCCGCCGGAGAGCAGATCCAGCGTTGCCGCCTCGCGGGCGAGGATCAGCGGGTGGCGGTAGTCGTTGGCGAAGACGAAGGCGCCGACGCGCAGGCGCGTGGTCGCAACGGCCGCGGCGGTGAGCGCCGCAAGCGGGGACAGCTGGTCGCCCAGGTGGTCCGGCATCACCAGCACGTCGTAGCCGAGCGACTCGGCGCGCCGGGCGAGGGCTGCCCACCGCTCCCCGGACGGGGCCGACCCCTGCTGAACCGCGAACCGGAACGGGTGCATGGGCGCAGGTTACCGCGTTGCGTCGAATCGCAATCAGAAGGGCGGGCCAGGCGGCCGGCGCCTTCGTTGCGCCAATGGCTCGCTTGGCGTGTCCCGGGGCGGCGTCGCGCTCGTCCTTGCCCAACATCACCCCGGGTGATGCTAAGCGAGGAGCAATCGCTCCGGGCACCGGCCTCCGCGAGTGCGACGCGATCGTTGAGCGTGAGATCGAGCGATGTCGGGTCTCGCGGGATCCTTCCCGCCGCTCGGAGGCTTCGCGCGTTCGCCGAACATCGCCCCCGGTGAAGATGGGCAGGATCGCCGCCGCCGCGCCGCCGCGCCGCCGCGCCGTCGCTACACCGCGGGCCGCCGCCCGGACTGCCGGACCGCCGCTACACCGCTTCCGCGATTGCCTCCTCGAACTGGGAGTTGTAGAGGTCGAAGTAGAAGCCGCGGCTTGCCATCAGCTCGTCGTGACTGCCCTGCTCGACGATCTTGCCGTGGTTCATGACCAGGATCTCGTCGGCATGGCGGATCGTAGAGAGGCGATGGGCGATGACGAAGGCCGTGCGGCCCTTCATCAGGCGCGCCATCGCCTGCTGGACGAGAACCTCGGTACGAGTGTCGACCGAGCTGGTGGCCTCGTCGAGGATCAGGATCTGCGGGTCGGCAAGGAAGGCTCGGGCGATCGTCAGCAGCTGCTTCTCGCCCTGGGAGAGGTTCGAGGCATCGTCGTCGATGACGGTGTCGTAGCCTTGCGGCATCGTGCGCACGAAGTGGTCGACGTGTGCCGCCTTGGCTGCGGCGATGATCTCGTCCTCGGTCGCGTCCTCGCGGCCGTAAGCGATGTTCTCGCGGATCGTGCCGCCGAACAGCCACGTGTCCTGCAGCACCATGCCAAAGGTGTGGCGCAGGTTGTCCCGCGTCAGCTGGCGGCTGTCGATGCCGTCGATCTTGATGCTGCCCGTATCGATCTCGTAGAAGCGCATCAGCAGATTCACGACGGTAGTCTTGCCGGCCCCGGTAGGGCCAACGATGGCCACTACTTCGCCCGAGCGAACGTCGACGTTGAAATCGTCGATCAGTGGAATCTCCGGCTCGTAGCGGAAGGCGACGTCATCGACGGCGACGTGGCCTTCGGCGTTCTCCAGGACACGCGGCCGCACCGCGTCCGGGATCTCCTCGGGCTCGTCCAGCAGCTCGAAGACGCGCTCGGCGGACGCCATCGTCGATTGCAGTAGGTTCATGATGCTGGCCACTTGCGTGATCGGCTGGGTGAACGAACGCGAATACTGGATGAACGCCTGGACGTCGCCGAGAGACATCCTTCCAGTCGCGACCTGGATGCCGCCCAGCACGCCGATGGCGACGTAGTTGAGGTTGCTGACAAATGTCATCACCGGCATGATCAACCCGGATATGAATTGGGCCTTGAAGCTCGCCTCGTAGACCAGCTGATTCTCTTCGTCGAAGTGGCGAATGGCGTCTTCTTGATGGCCGAAGACCTTGACGATGCTGTGGCCCGTGTGTGACTCCTCGACCTGGCCGTTGAGGACTCCGGTCCGCGTCCATTGATCGGTAAACTGCTTCTGGGATTGGCGAGCGATCAGCATCGTCAGGACTGCGGCGGTCGGAAGCACGAGTAACGATATGACCGCCAGCATGGGGCTGATCCAGAACATCATCGCCAGCACGCCGATGATCGTCGTGAACGACGTGATGATCTGCGTCAGGCTCTGCTGCAGCGTGTTGGCGATGTTGTCGATGTCATTCGTGACACGGCTGAGCGTGTCGCCATGGGCATGTGTGTCGAAGTACTTGAGCGGCAGACGGCCGAGCTTCTGATCGACCTCGCGTCGCAGACGGTACACGGTGCGCTGTGCCACACCGGCCATGGTGTACCAGGCCACCCACGTGAAGAAGGTGGCCACGAGGTAGAGGGCCAGCAGGCCGAGCAGGACGCTAGCAAGCGCGGCGAAGTTCACACCGACGCCGGGCGTGAAGTTGGTGCCGGCGAGCATGGACGCCACTTGAGGGTCGCTCTGTTGGGCCTGGGCGACGGCCTGCTGCTGGGTCATTCCCAGCGGAAACATCTTGCCGACGAGGCCGTCCATGAGCTGGTTGATGCCGTTGCCGAGGATCTTCGGACCGAACACCGAGCCGGCAGTGCTGAGCAGCGCGACCCCCACGACGAGGAGGATGCGAGGTCGTTCGGGCCGCAGCTCGCCGATCAGCCGCCGGAGGGCACGGCGGAAGTTCTTGGGCTTCTCGACCGGCATCGCCATGCCGCCCATGGGCCCGAAGCCACCGCCGCGGCGCCGGCCGCCGAAGCCGCCTGGGCCTCCCGCCGGGCGTGCCGGGGCTCGGCCCGAAGCGCCGTTCGTTGTCGTGTTTCCGCCTGCTGGCCCGCTCATGCCACTTCCTCCCGGGTCAGCTGCGAGTAAACGATCTCTTGATATGTCTCGCAGGTCTTCATCAGTTCGGCGTGTGTTCCGATCCCCGCCACGATGCCTCCGTCCAGGACGACGATCTGGTCGGCGTGCAGGATCGTCCCGACTCGCTGGGCGACGATGATCACCGTCGCTTCTCGGACCTCCTGTCGGAGCGCCGCTCGGAGCTGCTGGTCGGTCTTGAAGTCGAGCGCCGAGAAGCTGTCGTCGAAGATGAACACCTTCGGCTTCTTCACGATCGCGCGTGCGATCGCCAGCCGTTGGCGCTGGCCACCCGAGACGTTCGTGCCGCCCTGGTCGATCTCGGCCTCCAGCTCGCCATCCATCTCGGTGACGAATCCCCTGGCCTGGGCTATGTCCAGGGCCTGCCATAGTTCGTCGTCGGTGGCGTCCTCGTCGCCGTAGCGAAGGTTGCTGGCTACGGTTCCGCTGAACAGGTAGGCCTTCTGCGGAACGACGCCCATCAGCCGCCAGAGATCTTCCTGGCGCATCTCGCGGACGTCGACGCCGTCGATCCGGACGTGGCCCGAGGTCACGTCGTAGAAGCGTGGGATCAGGTTGATCAGCGTCGTCTTGCCGGCGCCGGTGCTGCCAACGATGGCCGTGGTCTGCCCAGGCCTGGCCGTGAACGATATGTCGCAAAGCACGGGCTCCTCGGCGCCGGGGTAGCCAAACTGGACATTGTCAAACTCGACCAAGCCATGCGAGTCCGGCAATTCGACCGGCTCGTCCGGGTCGCACAGCTCCGCCTCCGAGTCGAGGACCTGCTGAATCCGCTCGGCGGATGCCGCCGCCCGCGGAACCATTACGAACATGAGCGCCGCCATCATGACCGCCATGAGAATCTGCATGACGTACTGCAGAAAGGCGGACAGATTTCCGATCGGCATTGCGCCTGAGTCTATGCGCAGCCCGCCGAACCACACGATCGCCACCGTCGAAACGTTCATGATCCCGAAGAGGAACGGGATCATCATCGCGAAGAGACGGTTGACCCGAAGCGCGGTGTCCGTGAGATCGCGGTTCGCGACGTCGTAACGAGCTTCGTCGTGATCGGTGCGCACAAACGCGCGAATCACTCGCATACCGCTCAGCGTCTCGCGCATGACCTGCTGGACACGGTCAGTCCGTTTCTGCATGGACCGGAAGAGCGGCATCGCCCGAGTCGCGATGATGCCCATCACGAGTGCCACCAGAGGCACGATGATGATGAGCAGGCTGGAGAGCGGGACGTCCTCGCGGAGCGCCATTATGACGCCGCCAACGAGCATGATCGGCGCGATGATCATGACGTTGAAGGCCATGATCAGAACCATCTGAACCTGCTGGACGTCGTTGGTGTTGCGCGTGATCAGCGACGGAGTCCCGAAGACGTTGGTCTCCCTCTGGGAGAAGCTCATCACTTTGCGGAAGATCGCGCTGCGCACATCGCGTCCGAATGCCATCGCCGTTCTCGACCCGAAGAAGACGGAAACGATGGCGCAAATGACGACAAGGAGTGTGACCAGCAGCATGAAGCCGCCGGTACGGATGATGTAGCCGGTGTCGCCCTTGACCACGCCGTTGTTGATGATGTCCGCGTTGAGGTTGGGCAGGTACAGGTTGGCGATGGCCTGCACCGTCACCAGAACGAGCACCACGGCCAGCGGCCAGCGATAGGGGCGGAGGTACGTTGCGAGGAGTCTGATCATCAGCGTGCGTCCTGAATTCTCATCGTTGGGCGATCCTCAACTCGGCGGTTGGCTGGTCGGTGGCGTGTGGGTGGGCCTTGCCGGTCAGAGTGGCAGGGGATTGTGAAGGGGGCGTGAAGTGGCCTCGGAAGAGTGATGCGTACTCCCTCAGCCGCTCGAATGCGACTCGCTGCCCGCTACCCCGGCTAGATCCGGATCGGCGTCGACCAACCGGCGGCGGGCGGCATGGAAGGCCCTCATGCCGGCCAGGAGGGCGGTCATCTCAGTCTCGGAGAGTTCGCCCAGGACCCGGGCGAGGATCTCGCGGCGGTGGGTGGCCGCGTCCTGGAAGACCGTCTTCCCCGCGGCGGTGGGGTGGACCAGGACGACGCGGCGATCGTCGAGGCCGTGGCGCCGCTCCACCAGGCCGCGCTTCTCCATCCGATCGACGATGCCGGTCGCGCTCGCGTCCGACACGTCGAGGGCTTCGGCGAGGCGCTTCATGGAGAGCGGCCCCGCCATCTCCAGGGCCGCCAGGACGTTGAGGTGGACCAGGCTCAGGGAGTGGCGATGCCAGGCCTTGAACGCTCCCTCGCGGTCGCGTGGCGACATGTCGGTCATCACGTCAAGCAGTTCCTGCTGGAGGGCCTGGCGGTCGGTGGAGCCCGATTCCGGAGCAGCCCCTGTGCTCCGTGTATCAGAGATATTCTGCATGACGTGTAGCATATCGCAGCTGCGCAATCCTGCTGATTCAATAGTCCTGCTCCTACAATCGGCTGGCCGAGCGACCGACCCAGGGCCGAGCGGCCGCGCTGCTGGAGGAACTCGATATGGCGAGACGGTGTTGGGCGCCATCGCCAACGCCAGGTTCAAGACCGGCATGTTCAAGTCGGAGAAGTGGGTCCTGGTTGTCACCGACCAGCGGCTCCTCGGAGCCCGGCTCACCGACGAGCTTGCGAAGAGCATCGCGGAGCAGGCTCGGGCCCAGGGCGGCGCATCGGGGAGCGGTTTCTTCGGCCAGTTGGGCGCACAGCTCAAGCCCTCCTTCGCCGTCGGGCAACGCTACTGCGCGATGGCCCCGGAGGCGATTCTGGCGGAGACGCCGGGGAACTGGGCGCTCTTGCCCGGCCAGGTAGGCTCGATCACGGTCGAGCGGAAGTCGCGCCCCGGAGGCGAAGACGGCCCGGATTTCGACTTCGTCAAGATCACGATCGAGGCGGCGGGGGGCAAGGGCACGTACGAAACGGACGACGACAGGCCCGGCCAGCGAGAGGTTCAGGCTTTGCTGGCCCGAACCTTCGGGTCCGTCGTCAGGTAGGGGAGCGCCGTCCCGCCGGCAGCCTGCCGGAAAGGGTTGCGTCGGGCCCGGAGGCGCGTAACCAGTTCGAAAGGCTGACCGCCGACACTGCCGGCATGACAGCCTCGCCTGCCCGTCACGCGCTCAGCGTGGGCCTGCCCCGACCTCCATTCTCGTCGTCTCGAAGCGCCACGAGACAGATGGCCAGTTACGCCGCCATCGGCGTCGTCTGCACGGCCGCCTACGTTGGGCTCTATGCCGCGCTTCGGAACGTCTCGTCGGCCGCGGTCGCGAACGTCTTGGCGCTGGTCATCACGGCCACGGCCAACACCGCCGCCAACTGCCGACTCACGTTCGAGGTCCGCGGACGCGACGATCTGGTCCGCCATCAAGCCGCAGCGCTGCTGGCCCTTGCCGTGGCTCTGGCCGTCACTTCGGGATCGCTGGGCATTCTCGACGTCGTCGCGCCGCACCGCGGCCGCCTGACGGAGATTGCCGTGCTCGTCGCCGCGAACGCGGCCGCGACGCTCGTTCGCTTCCTGCTGCTTCGCCTCGTCATCGGCCGGGCTCGAAGCGATCGCTCGCCGGCCGAATGGGCCCCGGCATTCGCTGCTCTCTCCACGTCGGAAGGGGCCGGAGGATGACCGCCGTCGCCAGGCCCGCACTTGGGCCGCGGCTCCGGCCCATCGAGGCCCTCCGTGGCCTGGTCCGAGGCAGCTGCGACGAGGCTGTCTGGGTCCGCCCGGCTTTCCTCGGAGTGCTCGCCCTGGTCGCCGTTCTGTACCTGTGGAACCTGACGGTCAGCGGCTATGCCAACACCTACTACTCGGCTGCCGCGCTTTCGGCGTCCAAGAGCTGGTCTGCCTGGTTCTTCGGCAGCTTCGACGCCGCGAACTTCATCACCGTCGACAAGCCGCCGCTCTCCACGATGGTCATGGGCCTGTCGGTTCGGATCTTCGGCCTGAGTTCGTGGACCATCCTGGCCCCGGAGGCGCTCGCGGGCGTGGCCACGGTCGGGGTGCTGTTCGTGGCCGTAAAGCGGTCCTTCGATCCGGTCGCCGCGCTCATCGCCGCGATCGTGATGGCCCTGACGCCGGCCGCGGTCCTGATCTTCCGCTTCAACAACCCCGATGCCCTGCTGACTCTCCTGCTGGTGATCTCGGCCTGGGCGCTGCTTCGTTCGCTCGAGCATGGCAGCTACCGCTGGGTGACCCTCGCGGCGGTGTGTGTCGGATTCGCCTTCCTGGCCAAGTACCTGGAGGCGTACCTGGTTCTGCCGGGCTTCGCCCTCGTCTTCGGCTTCTCGGCAAATACCACGCTGCGGCGCCGACTCCTGGGTCTGGTCGCGGCCTTCGCCACCGTGCTGGTCGCCAGCGGCTGGTGGGTCGCGATCGTGGAGCTGCTGCCGGCCGGCAGCAAGCCGTTCATCGGCGGCAGCACGACCGGCTCGGTCCTCGACCTGATCTTCGGCTACGACGGCCTGGGCCGGATCTTCGGCGCCAGCGGGCCGGGCGGCGGCGGCGCCGGCGGAGGTGGCTTCAGCGGCGAGGTCGGTCCGCTGCGCCTCTTCAACGGCCAGTTCTTCGGCGAGATCGCCTGGCTCATACCCCTCGCGCTCATGTGTCTGGTGGCCGGCCTGTGGCTGCGCCGCTGGGCGCATCGCACGGACGCGCGCCTGGCGGGCTACCTGCTGTGGGGCGGCTGGTTCGTCGCGACGGCGATCGTCTTCAGCTACATGTCGGGCATCATCCACAGCTACTACGCCGTCGCCCTGGCACCGGCGATCGCCGCTCTCGTCGGCGCAGGCCTGGTGGATCTGTGGTCGGCCCGGGCGCGGATCTGGCTCGGCGGCGTCGCCGTCGGGCTGCTCTGCCTGGGGTCGGCCTGGTTCGGTTCGACACTGCTCGACCGAACGCCGAGCTTCTACCCGGGTCTCGGGACGGTAGCGATCCTGCTGGCGGCGGCCGCCCTGCTCGCGCTCGTCGTGGCGTCGCTGCCGTCGTTCGCCGAGAACGCGGCCGTGAGGCGGCTCGCGGTGGGCGCGGCCGCGCTGGGCGTCTGCGCGACGCTGATCGCGCCCGCGGCCTACGCGCTGGACACGATTGGCACGGCCTACGGCGGCGGCGATCCGCACCCGGGCCCGGGAACGGCCGGCGGTGTCGCGGGCGGTCTTGGCGGCGGCGGCTTCGGCGGGCAAAGTGGCAGCTTCGGCGGCCCCGGTGGCGGCCTGCCGGGCGGTCCGTCGACCGGTCTGCCCGGCGATGGCGGCGGCCTGGGCGGCAACACTTCCGACACGGCCCTGCTCGACTACCTGGTCTCGAACAAGGGCACCGCGACGTGGATCGTGGCGATCGACTCCGCCCAGGACGCGGGCTCGATCGAGCTTGCGACCGGCCTCCCCGTGATGGCCATGGGCGGGTTCACGGGCTCAGATCCCACGCCCACGCTGGCCGAGCTCGAGGCCGACATCGCCTCCGGCAAGCTTCGATTCGTGATAGCCGGCAGCGGCAGCGGCTTCGGGGGCGCGGGCGGCTTCGGCGGCGGCGACACCGGCGTCAACGCGTGGGTCACCGCCACCTGCAAGGCAGTCGACTACGGCGGCTCGGCCGGCCTGTACGACTGCGCCGGGGAAGAACACCTAGACCGCGCGGGCTTCCCGGTTTTGTCTCTGGAACGCTAGGATGAGAGCATGAAAGAGTCGGGCGCGAGCCAGGGCCAGTCGGCATCGGAACTCATCTCGAAAAGATTCGCCGAACTCGGGGATTGGCGCGGGGGAACCCTCGGCAGAATGCGCAAGCTCATCGAGGAAGCAGACCCGGACGTCGTCGAGGAGTTGAAGTGGGTGAAGCCCTCGTCCCCGGGCACTCCGGTCTGGTCGCACGACGGCATCATCTGCACTGGCGAGTCCTACAAGAATGTCGTGAAGCTTACCTTCGCCAAGGGCGCGTCTCTGACGGATCCGGCCGGTCTCTTCAACTCGAGTCTCGAGGGAAACGCACGCCGCGCGATCGACATCCACGAAGGAGAAGAAGTTGACGAGTCCGCCTTCAAGGCGCTCGTTCGCCAAGCGGTCGCCCTCAACAGTTCTGGCAAGTCGAAACTTTCGAAGAAAGCGAAGTCCTAAGGGATTCCGCCCCTGAACAGGTCCGACATCTATGTAGGGAACGCCCGACGGCCTCTTGTGGTGGGTTGGTCGCCCGAGCAAGACCGCACGCCCTCACGCACACACCCGCGGGATAGGGGTAGGGGGGTCTGTCGCGGGGTCGCCCGAGGCCCACAAGGGTTAGGCCCCAGCCGTCGATGCTCGGGCGGATCGGGGAGGGCGGCGGTCACCGCGTCACGGGCGACCGGCATCCGCGGAAGCGGGCGAGGCCCGCCCCCGAGCCCGGTTCAGTCGGCCGTAACCGTTTCGAAAGGCGCGGCGGCCGATCGTTCGGGCATGCACCTCAGGTGCGCGGATCATGCAGGTACCCGCGGTGCCGCCTCGCCTGGCTCCCCCTCTCCGGGCGGGGCAGCACCGATTCTTCGGGCATGGTCCTGTGTGCCCCGGCGGTACGATGGACGTGCGGTCGCTGCCGGAATCCGGCGGATGCCGCTGCTGGAACTCGGTAGGGAGACTCGATGCGCGTGCTCGTGGCCGAAGACGATCCCGGCCTGCGCGAAGTCCTCGTCCTGGGCCTGGAGGACCACGGCTATCAGGTCGACGCGGCCGAGCGCGGTGACGACGCCATCGACATGTTCAAGTTCTACGACTACGACGTCGCCGTCGTGGACTGGCGCATGCCCGGCGTGGAGGGGATCGACGTCGTGGCCTGGGCCCGCAAACACGGCAAGCCCACGGCGATCCTGATGCTGACCGCCCGCGACGCCCCGCCGGACAGGATCCGCGGCCTCGACGCGGGCGCGGACGATTACCTGGTCAAGCCGTTCGACTTCGGGGAGCTGCTGGCGCGGATCCGAGCGCTGCAGCGGCGGCCGCGCGGCGTGGACGCCCCGGTCATCGCTCGTGGCACGCTTGCCCTGGACCCGATCCGCCGCGAAGTCACGGTGGCGGATCGCCCGCTGGCCCTGACGTCCACCGAATACAACATCCTCGAGCTGCTGATGCGTCGCGCGCCCGCGGTGGTCGATCGAAAGGCGATCGCCGAGCATGCCTGGCGCGATGAGACCGACCCCCTCGGCTCGAATGCGATCGATGTCCAGCTGAGCAGGCTGCGCGCCAAGCTGCCGGCCGCCGGTGTTCGGATCGTGACCGTTCGCGGCGCCGGCTACCGCCTGGAGGAAGCGTGAAGCTGTTCGGTCGTTCGCCCGGACAGGCCGGCGCCCACAATCACGATGGACCGTCCGTGGCCATGCTCACGGTTCGCGTGGCGATGGCCGCCAGCGCGATCGTGGGCACCGCCTTCGTAGTCATAGCCGTCGTGGTGGCCGTGGTTGCCGCGGACAACCTCACGGCCCAGGTCGATCATCGCCTTACCCAGGCGCTGGATGTGCAGTCGGGCGGGCCACCGGGAGGGCTGCCGGACGGCGGCGCTGAAGGAGGCCCGGGCTTCGACCCCACCCGCCAGGATCCCCGCGGACTGCCCGTGCTGCTCTGGACGGTGAGCGCCGACGGGACGGCAACCGGCCAGGGCCTGAACACCTCCCTGGCGCTCCCGGTCGAAGATCGATCCGTCTCAGCGCCGACGACGGTTTCGATCGGCGGCGTCAGCTATCGCATCACCGGCCGGATCGTGGGCTCGCAGCGCTATGTGGTGGCGCAGGCGCTGGACAGCGTCTCCAGCACTGAGTCGACGCTGATCGTGGCCGAGTTCGGGATCGGCTGCGCCCTCCTGATAGTGGTCTTCCTCGGCGCGCTGGCCGTGGGCCGGCGGGTCGCGCTGCCGATCGAGCGGGCACGCCGCCGCCAGCTCGAATTCACGGCCGATGCATCGCACGAGCTGCGCACTCCGCTGTCGGTCATCGAGGCCCAGACGAGCCTGGCCCTTGCACGCAGCCGCGACGGAACCTGGGACGCGAAAGCCTTCGGCCGGATCGACTCCGAGCTGCGGCGGACGCGCCACCTTGTGGACGACATGCTGTGGCTGGCTCGATTCGATTCGACCGGCGGGCAGCCCGACGCCGAACCGGTGGACGTCGGTGTCCTGGCGGCTCAGACGGCCGACCGATTCGGGGCGGTGGCAGAGGCCCGCGGGCAGAAGCTGACGGTGGATGCCGCGGCGGGCCCGGAGGGCGCGATCGTGACCGCTCCGCCGGATTGGCTCGATCGGCTGCTGGGCGTGCTGCTCGACAACGCCTGCAAGTACTCTCCGGAGGGCGGCGCCATTACCGTCTCGGTGGCTGGGGAGGGGCGCCGCGTGCGTCTCACCGTCGATGACTCCGGGCCCGGAATCCCGGCCGAGGAGAGGGGCCGCGTCTTCGATCGCTTCCACCGCGCTACGGACGCTCCGGGCGGCGCGGGTCTCGGTCTCGCCATCGCCGATGCCATCGTCCGCGCCACCGGTGGTCGCTGGACGATCGGCACTTCCCCGGCCGGCGGCGCGAGCGTCTCCGCCAGCTGGCCGCGCTCCGTCTCCGGACATCGCGAGCCGCACGCCGCCGACTGACTCGCCCGCCCGGCAGCACCTGCGCGCCCGCCCGCCGGCAGTCGTTCACGCCGTAATCCGTTCGAAAGTGTCTCCGGACGAAGCTTCCGGTCATGAACGGAACCTCCGCCCTGCCGGCCCCCTCCCATCGCCTCTCGACAAAGGAGCACACGAGATGATCACGCCCGAAGCTGCCCCCGGCAAAGGCGCCGCCGAGCCGCCCGTCTGGGAACCCGCCCGCGATCTGGGCGCGCCTGAAGAGGTTGCCCCCATCGAAATCGCGCCGGCGCTGCACTCAAAGACGCGGCCTGGCGGCCCGGCCCGCCGCACCAGCTCGACCACCGCCCTGATCGTCGTCGCCGCCCTGGTTGCCTTCGGCGGCGTCGGGTTCGCCGTGGGCCACCTTACGGGGAGCGGCCAGACTGGCACCCCGAGCAGCAACTTCAGCGCTTTCCGGGCAAGTGCCAGCGGCGCTCCCGGTGCCGCTGCCCGTGGCGCTCTTGGCGGCACTCTCACGGTGACGGGAACCGTCGTCAGCGTCTCGGCGGACTCGATCACCATCCAGCTGGCGAGCGGCTCGACTGAGACCAGCGCCACCGGCTCATCGACCACCTATCACAACCAGATCGCCGGCTCGAGCTCGGATCTCGCGGTCGGTCAGACGGTCCAGGTGCAGACCTCGGGCGGCACCAACGCAGCCCCGAACGCCAGTGCGAGCCCGAACGCCAGCGCCAGCCTGGGTACGCCGACCACCCGGACGGCGACCGACGTGACGATCACCTCCTAACAGCTCCGCCCAGCTACGTCCTGCGGGTGCGGGTGGTTCTGGAAGGATCGCTCGCACCCGCGCCACCGTCGCGAATTCCAGCCGCCCGCCGCCCCGTGCCTTGCCCCGCGCCCGACGCCCAGGCGCGGGGCCTCGGTCGAGCGCTCAGATCCGGCGGACGACCACCGAGCCGGCCGCGTCGTCCCACCAGAACTGCTTGCGAGGGTTGTCGTTGGCAATGATGGCGGCGACGATCGCGATGAGCGGGATCACCTGGCACACCAGCCAGACCAGATATCGGATCGTCGTCATCGCGACACCGAGCGATGAGCCGTCTGCCGCACGAACGACCCTCAGCCCCAGCGCTCGCTGGCCGATCGTGCCCTGGAAGGCCCACCAGCATGTGGGGTGGTAGGCGAACAGCAGGATGAACCAGCACAGGAAAGCGGCCGACGCGCCCGTCGAGTAGATCGTGTACCCATTGCCGTTCCCGTAGTTGAAGTACTGGATGCCAAACGCATTTGCCACGATGGACGCGATGATCAGCGCCACGAACATCAGGATCGCGTCGATGACGAGGGCGCCGAAGCGGTGGGCGATGCCTCCCCAGGCCAGGCCGGGCGCCGGGCCGAACTGTATCGGCGCGCCCGGCCAGGTGGCCATCGGGTAGCCGTAGCCGGCGGGGCCGGGAGGCGGCAAGAATCCCGGCGCATAGCCCGGCGCGGGCGG
>PLOC01000083.1:0-1539 GCA_003141955.1 Chloroflexota bacterium | reverse complement strand
GGGCGGATAGCCGGGAGCTGGCGGATAGCCGGGAGCGGGCGGATAGCCGGACACGGGAGCGAACCCCGGAGGGGGCGGATAGCCAGGCGCGGGCGGATCGCCGGGCTGTGGCTGCGCGGCCTGAGGATCGACGCCCGGGGCGACCGAAGCGGGCCCAACCGGCGCCGCCGACCAGGGGGGCGTCTGGTTTGCGCCCTGCGCCGGGATCGGTTGCTGGGGCGGCAGACTCTGCTGCGGCGGCAGCGCAGTTGCCGGGCCGGAGTCGGGTGAAGGCCGGGGTTGCGGACCGGCCGGCCGGTCGGCGCCGGATCTCTCGTCCTGACCGTCCGTCGCCATGCCGACTCCTCCGCGATTCCCCGGGGCGCCTGCGCGATCCGGACTCTGGGCCGCCGATCGGGCCGGTTCCGGCGCCGTCTGAGCGGCCTCGTCCATCGTAGCAGCGCGACTGCGCCCGCCGAGGGCGTCCGGCGCGCCGGGGCCGCGCTTCATTCAGGACTGGTTCAGCCCATCCCGACACAATTCATGCAAATCGCAGTTCCTGGGTCGTGAGATGAAGCGTACGGGCCTAAGACGCCTCCTCTGGTTGATCATTGGGATCGCGGCTCTGGCGGTCGTCGGAGTCGTGGCCTACAGCTTCGGCCTCGCCGCAAACCACGGGGCGGCCCACACCGCCTTCGGTCCGTTTCGCGGCAACTACGCCTACGCGCTCGGGCTCGGGGCCGGCCCGTTCGGGCTGCTGGCGGCGGTCCTGTTCGGCTTCGTCCTGGTCTGGCTCTTCGTGGCGCTGATCTCCGGTCCCGCCGTCGGCCCTCATCGAGTATCGACCGACCCCCAGGGCGTCGACAGACTGCGCGAGCTCTCCGACATACACGACAAGGGAGCTCTGACCGACGAGGAATTCACGGCGGCGAAGCGGCGGCTGCTCGGGCTCTGACGGCCCTTTCCGGGCCTCGGTAGGCGATCGGCCCCGGGGACGTTCCCCTCGCGTCCGAATATCCTGAACGGCAGCGCCGCGCACTGTTGCGGCCGTCCCGATTGGTGTCCCAGCGGAGGAGGATTCCCGTGGCCGGCTTCAAGACATTCCTGCTCAAGACCAATGCCATGGCCCTGGCGGTCGGCGTGATCATCGGCGTGGCGATGGGCAACGTCGTCACCTCGCTGGTCAACGACATCATCATGCCGCCCATCGGCGTGCTCCTCGGCGGCGTTGACTTCTCGAGCCTGGTCATCAAGCTCAAGGACGCGACGGTCGACGCGGCCGGCAAGCCGGTGCCCGAGGTCGACTTCAGCTACGGCTCGTTCATCAACGTGGTCGTCTCCTTCGTCATCATCGCCCTTGTCGTGTACATCGTCGCCTCGCTGATGCTGCGCCCCGCCCCCGAGGCCCCCGCGCCGCCGACCAGGACCTGCCAGTTCTGCAAGGAAACGGTTCCGGCCGACGCCACCAGGTGCCGAGCCTGCACCAGCGCCATCTGAGGGATCTGCGGCGGCGCCGGACGCCGGCGCGTGCAAACGAACTAGGTACTTCGGATAGGTCGA
>PLOC01000116.1 GCA_003141955.1 Chloroflexota bacterium | reverse complement strand
ACGTCTTCCAGCTCGATGATCGGTTCGACCGCGTGCGCGCTCATCGCCCACCGAACCCGCCGCCACCGGTGAACCCACCGGCGCCGCCGACGCCCGTGCCGCCCAGGATGCTGACGCTGCTGCCGCCAGTGGTGGTGGTGCTGTTGCGAGTCGTCGTCGTGCCGACGACCACGGTGTCACCCTCGCTCAGGCCGCTGGTGATCTGAACGTAGGAAGTCGTCACCAGGCCGACCTGAACTGCCTGGGTCGTCACGCTGCCGTTGTTCTCAACCTGCACGCTGTAGCCAGCCGCGGCCGATCCTTCGAGGGCGGTCGCCGGCACGCGCACGGCGTTGTTGACGGTAGCCGTCGTGACGGTCACGGTCGCGCTCATCCCTGAGAGCACCGTGGCCTGCGGGTCGGTGAGGGTCACGATCACGGCGTAAGTCACGACGCTGCTCGCACCGCCCGACGTGGAAGCCGTCGGGACGATCTGAGTGACTGTCCCATTGACCGTCAGGTTGGGCGCCGTAACGTCGACCACGGCCGCCTGCCCGACCTTGAGGTTGGAGATATCCGACTCGGTGAAGCTGGCCGTGGCCACCATCGGGTCGACCGATTCCTCGATCGCGTAGCCGGACGATGGGGCGCTCACGCCGGGCAGGATGTTGACCGCGACGATCAGCCCGTCCTGGGGAGCGAGGATGGTGGCGTCGGTCACCGCCAGCTGATCGGCATTAACCGTCGCCTGGGCCGCGGCCACCTGGGCCTGGTCGGCCGTGACGGTGGCGCTGGAGGCGGGAGCGGTGTTGTTGTCGTACTGCAGCTCGGCCGCCTTGAGGCTGAGCGATGCGTTCGTCACCTGCTGAGAGGCCTGCTGGTTCGACTGGTTTACCTTGAGCTGCGTCGAATTCAGGTTCGATTGCGCCTGCGCCAGGGCGGCCGCGTCAGTGTCGTAGGGTTCGGTTCCGGGGCCGCCGGCGTCCCCGGCCAGCTTGGTCTGCGCGGCCGTGACCGCCGCCTTGGCCTGGCTCAGGCTCAGGGCGTTCTGCTGGTTGGTGGTCTTCCTGTTGGCGACGGCCTGGCTATAGCTGTTCTTCGACTGGCTGAGCGAGTTGCTCGCCTGTGCCTTGGTCAGGGCGCTGGGGCCGCCGGAGTCCGTCGCCAGCTTCGCCTGCGCCGAGGCGAGCGTCGCCTGGGCGGATGTCAGCTGCAGCTGCGCGGCGGTGGAGTCCGCCGCGGCGAGGACGTCGCCCTTCTGGACCGTCTGCCCGACCGTCACCGAGACCGTGGTCACCGGCCACGTGACGCTGGCGCTTGAGGCCGCGCTGGACCCGGTCGAGCCGCCCGTGCCCGAAGTGGTGGCCGAGGAGCTGACGATGTCCGGGCTGGCGCCGAACTTCAAGCCGTATACGGTGCTGGCCGAGATCGTTCCATTGGCCACCGATTGGGCGCTGACCGTGCCGACCGTGACCGCCTGGGTGATGTACTGCGAACTCGACGACCCTGCGAAGCTGGGACCGACTATGGCCAGCCCCACCGCTCCCACCCCCACAAGGATCAAGGCAATCGCTGCCAATCTCGTTTTCATCCGGCTAGGCCTCTCGTCCCTGTAGTCACTGCGAAGATCGATGTGAAACGCTCATGTGATGTATGTCTCCCCGGGCTGAAACATTCCTGAACACCAACGCTGGCTCGGCCGGCAGGCGCCGGGCATGTCTCCGCTCAGGCGTTGGACGTGGCGGCGTTGATCATCTGCTTGGCCTGGTTGATCGGGATGGCGAAACCCATGTCCTGGGCGCCACTCGAGGCCGCGGTCACGATCCCGACGACCGTGCCGTTGGCGTCGAGCAGCGGTCCGCCGCTGTTGCCGGGATTGATCGCCGCGTCGGTCTGGATCAGGCCGGACAGATCCTCGGTGAAGTTCGACGTGCTGTCGCCGACGGTGATGCTCCTGTTCACTCCGGAGACGATCCCCGACGTGACCGAGTCCGTGAACGTGCCGAGCGGGCTGCCGATGGCGATCGCCAGCTGGCCCACCTGGATGGTGGAGGAGTCGCCAAGGGTGACCGGCGTGAGGCCTGTCGCCTTGACCTGGATCAGGGCCAGGTCGTGAGCAGCATCGGTCGTGACGACCGTGGCCGGCAGTTGGCTGCCGTTATTGAGCGTCACCGACAACGTGCTCGCGCCCGTGATCACGTGGTTGTTGGTCAGGATCAGCCCGTTCGCACTCACGATGAAGCCCGAGCCGGAGCCGGCGAACTGCTGCGAGCGAAAGCCGCTACTCGTGGTTCCGGTGGTCGATATGGTGACCACGGACGGATTGACCATGTTCACCACTCGAACGATGTCCTGTGACTGAGTCAGGCTCACCGTCTGCGCGGATGAAGTGTTCGCCCCGGTTCCGGCGACGACCGTGGTACGCGGCGCCACCGTGAAGGCGACATAGGTACCCGCGGCCGACAGCGTTGCGGAGAGCAGAGCGGTTGCCAGGATCAGCGGGACGATCCGGCGCTTGCCCGAGTCGCGCGCGACAGGCGCGACAGGTGGGAGCCCCGCGGCGGCCCACGGCGAAGGCGCGAACCACGGCTGCGGAGGGTTGGGCTGCGGCGCAGGGGCGTCCTGCGGCCACGTCTGCTGCACCGGCTGGGAGTAGGCCGGCGGGGAATAGGGCGCCGGGTAATAGGGCGCCGGGTAATAGGGCGGCGGGGGCGGGACGACCGCGGGCTGTGAGATCTCTGCGGTCAGAGGGGATTCGATCTCCGGCTGAGGTGACCATCGAAGCTCGGCGTCAGGTGTGGCCGGGGCAGTGTCCTCGGGACGATCGTTGGGTTCGTTGGCGCTCATGTGTTGCGCTCCGGCTCCTGGTTGCGTTCGTATCCGAAATCTGAGCCGATCTTTGGTCTGTGGCCTGAAGCAACCCTGAACATTATGGAGGTCCGGGACGCTTTCTCCTGGCACGCTCCTCCTCGACTTCGGCCCCGCCTCCCGGGAGCTCCCGACTAAACGTTTAGCGGCCTCCGGGCCGGGACGCAGGAGCACACCGGCAGTCGCTTGGTAGGATCGCCCGATCGGCCCACCAGGACAATGGAGCTACTTGCTGATGGCTACAGTCACCTTCGAGAACGTAACCAAGCGCTTCGGCGACGTCATCGCGGTTGACGACCTCAACCTGGACATCCGCGACGCGGAGTTCATGGTTCTCGTCGGGCCGTCCGGCTGCGGCAAGACCACCAGCCTGCGGATGATCGCCGGCCTCGAGGAGATCACCTCGGGTACGATGCGGATCGGCGAGCGGATCATCAACGACATCCCGCCCAAGGACCGGGATATCGCGATGGTGTTCCAGAGCTACGCCCTCTATCCGCACATGACCATCCGCGACAACCTCGCGTTTGGTCTCAAGCTGCGGCACGTCCCCAAGGTCCAGATCGAGGCCCGCGTCAAGGAGGCTGCGGCGATCCTCGACCTGACCCGCTACATCGACCGGAAGCCGCGCGAGCTCTCCGGCGGCCAGCGCCAGCGCGTCGCCCTCGGCCGCGCCATCGTGCGTGAGCCGGCGGTCTTCCTCATGGACGAGCCGCTCTCCAACCTCGACGCCAAGCTCCGCGTCGAGACCCGAGCGAACATCCTCCGCCTGCACCAGCGCCTGAACACCACGTTCGTGTACGTGACTCACGACCAGATCGAGGCCATGACGATGGGCTCTCGCATCGCGGTCATGAACGAGGGTCGCCTGCAGCAGGTCGGCACTCCGCAGGAGCTCTACGACCGGCCGATCAACCGTTTCGTGGCCGGCTTTATCGGCAGCCCGGCGATGAACTTCATCTCGGTCGAGGTCGGTGGCAGCGGCGACGGCATCACGCTGACAGCCCCCAACGTCACCATCCCCATTCCCCCGCAGTTCCGGGAGTCGATCGGCGGCCCGGGCCGCACGCTCATCGCCGGCTATCGGCCCGAGCACCTGGTTCTCGGTCCCCTCGGCGGCTCCACCGCCGTCGTGAACGCCAAGGCCGAGGTCGTCGAGTACCTCGGCAACGAAGAGTTGATCCACGCCAGCTGCGCCGATCGCGACATCGTCGCAATCGTCGACTCGGCGTACCGCGTCCGCCCGGGCGACATGCTCGAGCTGCGCGTCCCGCTCGAGAAGATCCAACTGTTCGACCCCGACACCAACTTCGCTCTCTCGTTTGGGGCGGTTATCGCCTGACAGTCGCCCCAACAGGTCAACGCCCCGGCATCTCGTCGGGGCGTTGACCTTTAAGCTGGACCCGGGCCGGCGCCGCGGCTCACGTATAGTTCGGCCATGATCGATTTTCTTGCCCACCGCAGGCCTCGCCTCGCTCCGACGGGCCGTCCCGCCCTCGACGCGCTCCTCGCCGACCTGGCCGCCGCGGACATCGAGCTCGAAGAGCGCATCGTCGGACGCGAGGAGATCTACCGGGGCCGGTACATGGTGCTCGAGAAGGACGCGATCGTCCGTCCCGACGGCTTCGAATCGTCGCGCGACATCGTCCGCCATCCGGGGGCAGTGGTGATCGCCCCGCTCGACGCGAATGGCGAGTTGTTCCTCGTCGTCCAGTACCGCCTCGCGGGTAACGGCGCCATGCTCGAACTGCCGGCCGGAACCCTGGACGTACACGACGGCATCGTGGAGGACCCCGAGGTGGCAGCCCGGCGCGAGCTGGAAGAGGAGACGGGCTATCGGGCGGGCAGGATGGAGCGGCTCGCCGGCTACTACAGCGCCCCGGGCTTCCTGACCGAGTATTTATCGCTCTTTCTGGCCACCGATCTGCGACCGGCGACGCGCGACCGGCTCAGCCCCGACGAGGACGAGCGGATCCGCCTCGTTCGACTGCACTGGCGCGACGCGATAGCGGCCATCGAGGCGGGAGTCATCGAGGACTCCAAGTCGATCGCGGGCATCCTACTGCTGGCCCGAAACCTGGAGGCCCGCGGACTCTGAGGTCCGGATCGATCGATCAGGCGCTGCCGGATTCGGGCCAGAGCTCGGACCCGGCCCGGCAGCTCGACTCGACCCGCCGTAAGGCTCGCCGGTAGGTGGCACTCTCGGGGTGCATGGCGACGGCCAGGCGGAGGTGGGTCCGGGCCTCGCCGAGGCGGCCCAGCCGTTCCAGGCTGAGGCCCAAACCCAGGTGCCCGTAGTGGGCAGACGGATCCACCTCGAGCAAGGCCTCGAAGGTCGCCGCGGCCCGGGCGTGCTGGCCGCTGTCGTAGTAGGCGCGACCGAGCGCCTCGAGAATCGAGCCCTTGCCCGGCTCCGCGCGAGCGGCTCGCTCCAGCACTACGGCAGCCTGGGCGTTGTGCCGTGCGCGCAGCAACTCGTGGCCCCGCCGCAGGAGCTCATAGGCGGTCTCGCGCTCCTCGGCCGACTCACCTGATCCGGCCGCCCCGGCCGGATCAGGCATCCAGCTGCTCCGCCGGAGCGGCCTCGGCGTCCGCGGCGACCTTCTCCTTGGGTCGCCCCGATCGCGTCCAGATATACAGCGCCAGCAGCAACAGGACACCTGCGGTTCCGGCCGCCGTGCCGAGGATCCGGATCTGGCCGACGGTTCTTGCGCCGGCCCATGCGGACCGCGCGGAATCGGCCAGCGAAACGGCCTTCGCCATGTCGCCCTCGGCAAAGGCCTTCCGGGCAGCCGCCAGATCGGCGTCCGGGTCGGTGCCGAGCAGGCCGACGGCCCTGGCAGCGCTCTTGCTGGCAGCCTTCGCCTGGCGAGCCGCCGCGAGGCTATCGAGGGCAGCCAGCTCCTTCTGTGCCTCCGTGATGGCGGCACCCGAGCCGACCGTCTGGAAGACGGTCTGCAACGAGGTCGGCGCGGTGGTGCTTTCGCTCGCTGCGGCGTCGTCGATCTGCTGACGCAGCGCCAGGACGTCCCGCGCCTGGCTCAACAGCGCCGTCGCCGCGCTGAACTGCCAGTCGCCCATCGCCGCTCGGACGTCCGGCCCCAGAAGCCATCCGCCGGCCACCGCCTGGGTGGACGCGTAGTCGGCGCGAGCGGAATCGCGGTCACCGAGCAGCGCGGCCTGGGACGGGGTCACGACCCACTGCCGCCAGATCGCCGTGTAGGACCGCCCGGTCGTCTGCTCCAGGTAGTCGAGGAGACTGCGCCAGTCAACGGCGCCTCCGGCCGCGAGATCGGGCGACCCGGCGTATGCCGCGGTGCCGGCCCGAGCCTGCGTCCAGACCTGGCGCATTCCGTCCAGGCCGGCGATCGCGACGATGCTGCGCGCCGCCTCCAGGCTGGCGCCGTAGAGATACGCTTCCGTCGCCGTGCCCGGCGTTCCGGCGGAAGTCCAGTCGTTGAGCGGAATGGCCGCCGGCATCAGCGACGCGCTCAACGCCGGCGCGTGATCCGGCAGCCCGAGCTGGAGCACTGCCTGCTCGGCGTAGAACGATGCGAATCCTTCGTCGATCCAGCGATCCGAAGCGAGAGTGTCGTTGAACCACATGTGGGCCACTTCGTGGAGGATCACGACAGGGTCGGCGAAATACGAGACCGCGGCCAGGGAGTCGGCCGGGTCGTATTCGCCGCTGAAGCCGTCGATCCCCTGGGTCGTGGCCTCTTCGACCGTCAGCGTCTTCGTTGTCGGGTCGCCCAGGCCGATCATCTCGCGCAACACGGGGTATCCGGTCTGCAGCACTCGCGCGACCTGGTCGGCCCAGCCCGGGTCGTCAGACCAGTAGCGCAGCGTCACTTGGAGTGGACCCACAGTGAGCTGGTCAACCCTGAAGTCGGCGGCGGGCGTCGTCCGCGAGGCGATGAACCAGGCGTTGAGAGCGGTGGAGTCGGGCACAGGACCGGACGAGAAGACGGTGCCTCCGCTGCCTGTGACGGAGCTGGTCAGGTCACCGAACTGCTCCTGGACGATGAAGCCGGCGGGGAATATGACGGTGACCCAGCTGCCCGGCGTGCCCTCGCTGCCGAAAGCCGAAACTGGGAAGGAGACGATGTCCTGGCCGATACGAAGGTCCCGATCCGTGGAGCCACCCATGTCCACGAGGTCGAACTTGAGCTCGAATGAAACGCTCTGGCCGGAGTACAGCCGCTGCCGGAACGGCACGTAGACGACCACTCCCGACGGCTCATCGGCCGTGACCGACATGGGCAGCGATTGGCCCTGGTCGTCGAAGGCGAAGTAGTTGGCGGTCGAGAGGGGCAAGGTTAGCTGCAGACCCGGGAAGTAGTAGCGACGGTCACCGCTGTCGACCGTGTTCGACGTGGCGCTGATCTCCAGGTCGACGTGGACGCTCCCGAGGGTCGGGTCCACCGTCCAGGTCGCAACCGAGGTGTACGAGAGACCGGATTGCGCGGCTTCGACCGGTGCCGGCGCCGCCCCCCGCAAGAGAGCGGCGGCACCGGCTATGAAGGCCGCGGCGACAAGACCCCTCGCATAGCGGCCGCGACCAGGAACCATCGCCGATCACCTCGAGAGCCATGCGGCCGAGCGAGTTCGCCAGCCGGCACGACGCGGTTGCGCCTCGCTCAGTCTTTCGCCTCGGCCGCGCGCAGGCTCTGGCCTGGGCCCACTCCACCGCCATCGACACTGTGGGGCGAAGCGTCGGACCTGCCGTCAGACGCGGCTTTGAGCCCATCCGGCGACTTGCCCACGTCCGCGCGGGCCGCGGGGCGCATCGCGCGGTCCCTGGGCCGTTCGATGGTCGATCCGCTGCGGACCAGCCGGGACGAGAAGTCCGTGGCCCTCACGGCTTCGCCGATCAGCACGTTTCGGCCGATGCGAACGCCGCGCGGTATTACCGCTCGCTTGCCGATCACGGTGATGCCGGTGTTCAAGCGACCCGGCTCACGCCGGTTGACCTCGTCGTAGTCGGTCCCCTCCCCGACGATCGCGCCGGGACCGACCGCCACTTCCTTGTCGAGAATCGCGCGATCAATCACCGCGCCGGGCCGGATGACCGAGTCGAAGAGGACAATCGAGTCCCGCACCACAGCCCCAACGTCCACGACGACGCCGGGCGAGAGGACGGAGTTGACCACGGATCCGTTGATGACGCAGCCATGGCTGATGAGGCTGCGGTGGACCTGGGCGGTGGCTCCGATCTTCGCAGGCGCCCGCTCCTCGGACCGAGTGTGGATGACCCACTCTCGGTCGTAGAGATCCAGCTCGGGGGCATCCGAGAGGAGCGCCAGGTTGGCCTCCCAGTAGGACTGGACCGTTCCGACATCCTGCCAGTAGCCATCGAAACGGTAGCCGTAGACACGGGCTCCGCCCTCGATCATGGCGGGGATTACGTTGTGCCCGAAGTCCGTACGCGTGTCGGAGAGCCACTGATGCAGGGCCCGCTTGGAGAATACGTAGACGCCCATGCTGGCCAGGTCGCTCTTGGGCTGACGAGGCTTCTCGTGCCACTCGACGATCCGGTCGTTATCGTCGAGCGCCAGGATCCCCATCCGCGTCGCATCGGCCAGGGGCACCCGCCGCACGGCGATCGTGACGTCGGCCCGGTGACGGCGATGGGCCGCCACGAAAGGCTGGTAGTCCATCTTGTAGATGTGGTCGCCGGCCAGGACCACGACGGTGTCGCCGGGCGCCTGCTCGATCACGTTCAGGTTCTGGAGGACGGCATCGGCGGTGCCGCGATACCACTCCGCGACGCGGCCGCGCGCGATGTACGGCTGGAGCATCCGGACGCCACCCTGGTTGCGGTCGAGGTCCCACGGCCTGCCCATGCCGATGTGATCGTTGAGGGAACGGGGGTTGTACTGGGTCAGGACGACGACGTTGTCGATGTCTGAGTTCACGCAGTTGGAGAGCGCGAAGTCGATGATCCGGTACTTGCCGCCGAACGGTACGGCCGGCTTGGCCCGCATGGAAGAGAGGATCGACAGCCGCTCGCCTTCGCCGCCAGCGAGTATCACCGCCAGAGTGCGCTTCATCGGGCGTCCTCGAGGTAAGCCCGGGGTTCTCCGGACTCCCTCGATGCTATCACCACCGTCGCTCCTCCGACGCGATACGCCGACCCCGGTCTCCGGCGAATGCGACGGCGATGTGCGAAGGGGCGGCTGGGTGCGAAGGCGGGGCTAGACGAACAGACGCGGGTTCATGAACACGCCATTCACGCGAACGGCCCAGTGGAGATGGCAGCCCGTCGAGTGGCCGGTCGTGTTCTCCGTGCCGATCTCCTGGCCGGCGGACACCTGCGCTCCGACGTAGACGCCGGCCATCGCCTTGCCGGTCATGTGCGCATACCAGGTGACCATGCTGGTGGAGTGGGCGATGATCACCAGCCACGCCCGAGGCGGCGAGTCGTAGGGGTTGTACCCGACGAAGACGATGACCCCGGAGCCGGCGGCGTGGACCGGCGTGTAGCACGGCGCCACGATGTCGATGCCCTGGTGGAAGTGGGCGCAATTGCCAACGCGCGGCTCGGAGGGCCAGCCGGTGCAGCCGAACTCCTGGCTGATCGAGCCGCCCATCGGCCACTGCAGCGTGCCGCTGTACTTCGACGGGATGCGGCCCTTGCCGCCATATTCCGCTGCCAGCTTGTCGATCTGCGCCGCCAGCTTGGCGGAATCCTCTCCGTTGGACTTGATGGCCGCAGCGAGCGCCACCTTGTTCTTGGCGAGCTTGGCATTGGCAGCCGTCTGCTGGGCGATCTCCACGGCGATCTTGTTCTGAAGGGAGGCGAGCTTCCTTTTGGCAGTGGTCAGCTGCTGCATCTGCCCGTCGAGATCGCCCTTCTGAAGACTCACCTGGCTGGCCAGCATGGCGACCGAGGTGCGCGAGGCCTCGACGTTCTGCTTCATCTGTTCCAGGTTCGCGGCGTCTTGCTGGATCTGCTCTGCCAGCGCCTTGTCCTGGGCGCCGAGGTCCATGTAATACGAGACGTCGGACAGCGCGTCGGTGAGCGAGCCCGAGGTCAGGAGCTGCGTCATGAGCGGCGTCTGTTCCGTCTTGTAGGCAGCGATCAGCCGCTCCGCCAGGATCTGCTGGCGGTCGGTGAGCTCAACCTGCTTCGCCTGTTCCTGGGCCTCCACGTCGTTGAGCTGCGACTGGAGATCGTTCTCCTGGCTGACAAGGCCGTCGTAACTGACCTGAACCGCATCGACCTGGCCCTGGAGGCCCGTGATTTCGGCCTCCAGGTTGTCCAGGCTCTGGTTGACCTGGTCGAGGTTCGTCTGCGCGGTGGCCATCTGGGTCGTCAGCTGCGCCTGCTGACCGGCAATGGTCGCCAGCTGCTGCTTCTGCTGGGCGATGAGCTTGTCGAGCGCCATCTGCTGCTGGACAGCATCGGTGAGGTCGTTGGCGCGGACAGGCGCAGCCGGCGCATTGAGGCTGACGACAGGCATCAGCAGGGCTGCGACAAAGAGGAACTGGACCCACCGCCAGCGGCTGTGGCGGCTCGAGGAGTGTCGGTCGTGCATGGCAGTCATCGTGCGAGCAACTCCGTTGCGGCGTGCACCGGCACGCATCGCGGGTAAGCCCGCCGGTTTGACGCCGTCCTTCGAAAGGGGCACAGACTCGGGACGACTCCGGCTGAAACGCATCATACAACGCAATCCGGTTTGGGAATCAAGCGGTTGCAGCACGAAAGGCTCCCTGCGGTTGGGCTCGATCCGGTGCAGTTGGGTCGAATCCTGTGCGCATGGCCCATCAGGCTGGCCTTATGGACCGGTTGGGCCCTCGCAAAGGTGCCCCAATCGGTGCTAGCCTCTGCCTTGCAAGCAAAGTTCGGACGCACGCGACTCCCGCAGCGTCGTCCGTCCCGATCCCGAGGGATGGAGGCCCCGATGCCGCTCTTTGGTCCCCCCAACATCGCCCAGTTGGAGGCCAAACGAGATATCCAGGGTTTGATCAAGGCCCTGGCCTATAAGGACCCGGAAGTCAAGATCGCCGCAGCTGACGCGCTTGGCCCGCTGGGGGACCCGATGGCTGTGGAGCCGCTCGCGGTGCTCATCAACGACGAAGACCCGGGCGTTCGTCGAGCCGCCGTGCGAGCGCTGTCGGCCCGCGGTGGGGTACGCGTCGTCGAGCCGCTGATAGCCGCGCTCCAGGACCGCGACCCGGGTGTGCGGGGCGTCGCGGCCCAGGCCGTGTATCGCCGCCTGATGACCGACCCGGACCAGGACGCCCGCAGGGCGACGGCCGCGGCCCTGGGTCGTATCAAGGCCGCCGATGCGGGCGAGTCGCTCCTCCGGGCGATGATGGACCCGGACGAAACGGTGCGCGTCGCCTCGGTCAAGGCGCTGGCGGCGATCGGCGACGTCGCGGCCGTTGGGCCGCTGATCGTCATGCTGGCCCACGAGCAGTATCGAGCCAAGACGAGCGGGCGGTCGAGCCTGGCAGTCGAACGCGCGGCCGCGCAGGCGCTCGACACGCTGTGCGACGAGAGCGCCGTCGATGCGCTCCAGACAGCCCTGGGTCACGACGACGCCGAGGTCCGCGAGTTGGCCATCAAGCGGCTGGCCCGGATCGACTCGCCGATAGTGGCCGAGATGCTCGAGGCCCACCTGGACGACCAGGATCCGATCATCCGCAGATCCGCCGCGCGCGGTCTGGCGGAGGTCGGCTGGAAACCACCCTCCGACGAAATCGGCGCCCACTACTGGGCGGCCCTGCGCGAGTGGCGCCGATGCGCCGAATGCGGCCCCGCGGCCATTCCGCTGCTCGTCGCCGCCTTCCCTCGGGCGCAGTCCCACGAGCGGTCCGACATTCAGGCCGCGCTGGTTTCCCTGAACTGGCAGCCGAGTGAGCCGGACGCGATAGCCGCATCCTACTGGGCCGCGCAGGGCAACTGGGACAAGTGCGTCGAGATAGGCGCCCCCGCCGTCGCGGTCCTGGACGACATCGTCAGGAGCGCCCCCAGGTGGCGGGAGCGCGTCGCGGCCGCGGCCGCCCTCAAGACCCTCGGCGAGGAGCGGAGCGCTCCGTTCGCGCGCCTCGATCTGGTGCAGCACGCCCTGGGGGTCCTGGACGGAGAGGGCGAAGACGATGAGAAGCGCGCCACGCTGACGTCATTCCTGGCCGAGGAGCATGAGTTCGAACCGTCGGGCGATCAGCAGGTGGACTGGTGCCAGTGCGGCTACCCGTCGACGCGAATCCTCAAGGACGAAACGCGTGAGCTGATCACGGACCTGCTCGGGCTCGAGCAGGACGGGTCGAACGAGCCCGCGTACTTCTGCCCCAGCTGCGACGCGCCCCAGCCTGCCGCGAGCGTGGAGCCGGACGGGGCCGGCAACTGAGCGACTTCGCGCTCAGGAAGCTGTTGGCAGCAGAGCTGCCCACAGCGCACCGATGATCAGGAACGGCCCGAAGGGTATGTAGCTCTTCAGCGTGATCCGTCTCGCGGCCACCAGCGCCAGGATCACGACGCCGCTCAGCAGCGCTCCAGCGAAGACCGCCAGGACGAGCCGCAGGCCCCCGGTCAGGAGGCCGACGCCGGCCAGGAATTTGACGTCGCCACCGCCGAAGGCTCCTTCTCCAAATGGGAGCGAGGCCACGTAGAGCGCCAGCGGGAGGCCGATGGCGACCGCGATCGCCAGCCAGGCCGGCTGGCGATTGACCAGAGTGTCGCCACCCCAGACGAGCGCCGCGGCCCCGACGACGAAGAGTGGCAGCGTCACAACGTCGGGCAGGAGCCGCTGATCGAGGTCCGTGGCCATGAGCAGGACCAGGGCGGCGAACACCGCCCCGAAGAGCGCCCGCTCTGCCACGTCGCCGAAGCGGATCGGGACCGCGGCCAACGCCACGGCCCCGAAGATCGCCACGATCGGCGTGCGCCAGTCCGGCCGCCGGATCGAACCGTCCTCGTGGGCGGGCCAGCGGGCGGAGATTCGGTCGGCGAAGACTCCCCAGACCGCGCCGATCAGACCGAACGCGAAAGCCAGCGGCTCCACTCCGCCTACGCCTTCTTCGCGCCGGCCAGGGCCAGCTCTACGAGAGTGGCATGGGAGACGCCGGTGGCGCCGGCCGGGGCGTAAGGCGTCTTCTTGCGGAAGTACGCCGTGCCGGCGATGTCCAGGTGGGCCCACGGAACGGTCACGAACTCGCGCAGGAAGAGGGCGCTCTTGGTGGCCCCGCCCTCGACCGACCCGGTGTTGGTGAGATCGGCATACCAGCTGTCGAGGTCCGCGCGGTACTCCTCGATGAACGGCAGCTGCCAGTAGCGCTCGGCGGCACGGTCGCCGGCCGCGGCGACCTGGTCGTACCAGGCCTGCGGAGTGCCGAAGGCGCCGGTCATCTGGTCGCCAAGGGCGCGGGCCACGGCGCCGGTCAGAGTGGCCACGTCGACGATGTGCGTCGCACCGAGCTTCTCTGCGTAGCACATCGCGTCGCCCAGGATCAGGCGGCCTTCGGCGTCGGTGTTGATGATGTCGACCGTCTTGCCGTTCATGGCCTTCACGATGTCGCCGGGCCGGGTCGAGTGCGGGCCGGGCATGTTCTCCACGGCCGGAGCCACTGCCAGGAGCGGGGTCCCGGGCGCCAGACGGGCGACCGTGGCGATAGCCGCGATGACCGTGCAGGCGCCGGTCTTGTCCATCTTCATCTCTTCCATCCGGTCGGCCGGCTTGATGCTGATGCCGCCGGAGTCGAAGCAGACGCCCTTGCCGACGATCGCCAGATGCCGCCCGGCCGAATCCTTCGCCGCTGCGTCACCCGATCGCAGGACGATCATCCGAGGCGGGTTGTCGCTGCCGCGGCCGACTGCCAGGAACATGCCCATGCCGAGCTCGGCCGCCTTCTCGGGCCCGAGAACGTCGATCGACAGCCCGTGGCGCTCGGCGATGGCTCGCGCCTCTCCGGCGAGCACCTCCGGGGAGACGTCGTTGGCCGAGCGATTGGCCAGGCCGCGAGCCAGGTTGGCACCCTCGCCCATCACGACGCCGCGCTCCGCCGCTCGCGTCAGCGCCGCCGGGCTTGCGCCCGGAGCGACGAGGATCAGCTCATCGAGCGCCGGCGGCGCCGACTTCACGTCGTCCCGATAGATCCCCGCCGGCTCGAAGCCGCCCTCCACCACGCCTCGAGCGAGCAGTTCCGCGACCGCCTCGGCTCCGCCTTCAACGCGATCTGCGAGGTCGCCGAGCCAGATGGCCAGGCTCTTGACGCGGCGCCCGCCCAGCCGCCGCTCAACGGTCGAAGCGATGCGGACGACGACCTGACGCGTCAGCTCGTCCGCCGGACCTGCCCCGATTGCCATGAGCCGCCCCGCCCGCAGCTGACCCGGGGCCACGATCACCGCCGCGTACCGCTCCGCCTTGAGCTCGCCGAAGTCCGCCAGGGCGTGCAGCTCGCCGCCCGACCGGCGGTCGATCTCGCCGAGGCCCGCCTCGAACCTGGGGTCGCCGACGAACGGGACGGCCAGCACGTCCGCAGCCACGTCCCATGGCTGATCGGCGACGACACGCAACTGCATGAGAGTGGCCCTCCCGGCTGCGGGCGGCCGGACTGGCGGCCGCGTGACTATGGCGCCGGCGGAACACGGACCGGCGATGACGTTGGTCTCAAGTCTAGCCCGTCGCCCCGCCCCTGCCAGGGCCCGCGCCGCGCCCGCACCGGGCTTGCAGCCACTGCTACTGGCCTACGACCATACCCCCGGTGAGATCGCTCAGGGCGGTGGCCAGCTGGCCCTTTGCGGCCTCGATCGCGAGCCCGTCGGAGGTCAGGTCTCCGGCCAGCTCGTACAGCACGACCTGCAGGATCGAGTTGTTGTCCGGCAGGAGAGCTTGGGCATCGCTTTCCGCCTTGAGAGCCGCGGTCACCTGGATCGTGACCCGCCCGTTCGAATCGATCATCGCCTGCCAGAGGAGTCCCAGGGCGTCGTCGAATGTCTTGGTGCGGGTCAGCCACTCGGTCAGTGTCGAGACGTCGCCGACCTTGGCGAGATCGGTGGCGATGCCCTGGGCGTCCGCGACCGAAGCCGCCGCCGTCGAAAGCTGGGCGAGCGCATCGGGATATCGGCCCGTCGTCGCCGACTGTAGGGCTCCCTTGATGCTCTGGTCGTGGGCGTTGATGTCGTTGGCCACCTCCATCGCCACGCCGGCACCGTTCTCCATAGCGGTCCAGTTGTCGGCGAGCGGCGAGACAGACTCGATGGCCGCGCAGACCGCATGCCAGCGGTCGATCAAGGCCTGGCTGTACGTTCTGGCCAGCTGGGCGTCCCGGGTAGTCGGCCATGGCTTGCACTCCAGCCGGGTGCTCAGAGCGGCGGCGCCCGAGTCGATGTTCTTCACGGCCGTGTCGCCGTCCTGGTAGTCAGCGCTGAGCCCGACCTGGTTGATCTGCGACAGGTCGGACAGCACGTTGCGAGCCATCTGGCCAAGCACGATCACCTCGTTGTTGAGCTTCGCCAGATCCTGGACCCCGGCGTCCAGGCGGGCCGAAAGCACCTGGTCCGCGCCGTAGGTCAGCTCGGGCCGGTCGTCGCTCGTCGGCGACTGGCCGGTTGCGGCGACAAGGCCCGCCGAACCGAGTGACAGCCCCGCCGCCAGCCCGATCCACGCAAGGCGCACCAGCACCCAGGCGGTCCCGGACCGAAACCTGGCGCGCCAGCCATCGCCGTCGTAGTCACCGTCCTCGAGGTCGACATCCTTGGGCGTCAGCTCGAACTCCTCCGGTCCGAAGTGGTCGAACTGGAGGAGATCCAAAGGGCGCCTGGCGGCGTCCGAGTCGGAGGGAGAGGGCCGATTCGAGGACGACATGGTGGCCGCGATGCTACACCGCGCCGCAGCTGCAGGTCCGCGAACGATGACCCCAAACCAAGATCGTGCATTTGACGTACGGGTTGGCCCTCAGTCGCGCGTGGCCACGTCCGAAGCCGAAGACAGGGCCTCACTTTGGGCCCCGGTATCCAGTACCCATAGCCCACCTTCTCAGACCCAGAGGCGCACGGAAACTCGGTGCCACGCAAAACGGCGAAGATCCTCGCGGGCCTCCGCGCCGGAGCCCGCCCTCGCGACCTGCTCGGTCGCCTGCAGTTGCTGCTGCTTGCGCTCGGGCTGCTCAGCGTCGCCGGCATCTTCCCCATGGTCCTCGTCTCCCGGCCCGACCTGCTGCTGTTCTGGATCCTGGGCCTGATGACTCCGCCCGTCCTGGCCATGACCTGGTTGAACAGCTATCGCAACCGCTCTATGGGACCGCTCGGGGACGCGCTGACGATCGGCTGCATGTGCCTCATCGCCATCCCAGTGGACGCTCGCTGGCACGGCTACCTCTTCGCGCTGCTGGCCGCGGCCGTGATCTTCACATCGGCCTACGGCTCGCTGCCGCACGTGCTGCTCCGAACGACCGCCATGGTGGCGATCGAGGTCGGCGAGGGGCTCGCCGATCCGGCAGCGCTCACGATCGCCGTCGTCTTCGCCACCGGATTCGTCATCGTGGCCTGCCTGATGAGCGGCATGGTCAACTCGGTCGCGCTCTACGAGGCCACGTCGAGGCGCGAGCAGGTTCTCGCCGCCACCGGCCTGGACCTCGTGGCCGCATCAGATCTCACGGAGATGGCCGCGGCGGTAGTCGAGAGCGGGCTGGCTCTGTGCGGAACCCTCAAGGGCGTCCGCGTCAGCCTGGCGATGGTCGATGAACCGGACAACCGGCCGCTGCGCTTCACGGTGCTCGGCGCGACCGGAGACGGCGCCGACGAACTGAAGGGCGAAGTCATCGAGGAGGCGGCGATCGCGCCGGCCGGTCAGCCGCTGGCGAACCAGCGCCTGCTGCATTCGGACTCGACCAGCGAGGCCGGCCCAGGTGACGGGCCCTCATCCGCTCCGAGACAACCCTGCCCGTTCCGCGACGGGGAAGTGCTGCTGACAAACGTGAGGGTCGAAGACAGGGT
>PLOC01000120.1 GCA_003141955.1 Chloroflexota bacterium | reverse complement strand
CGGCGCCCACCCCGGCACCCATCCCTGGCCCGAGAGGCCGCGGTTCTTGCCGATTTCACATCAGATCGACATGGGGCAAGCCACGCCCGGCGATCGAGTACCCGAGGCCCCCTCGAGCCGAGCCTGCCCGGAGGATTCGAGGCCGGAGAAGGTTCCTTGCAGGCCGGACGAGCGTGTCAGGTCGCCCATTCGGGGCCGGAACGGAGCTCTTCGGCCGCGCCCGAAGGGGAATGGATCGCCGGGTCTTGCTCGATGTCGGTGTGGCGTGAATCAGGAAACTTCGGGCCCGCCCAGCCGCCCCACGGCGCGCCCGGGCTGCGCCCCGCGCCTCCGCCCGCCCCGCCCGCCGCCCCGCGCCGCCACACCTCCCCGGGCGGCCCGGCGGCCCGACCCGTTACACTCGGCGGCGATGAGCAGCCAGACCAAGCGGCGTCCCACCGGCGCCGACACGTCACTCACTTTCCGCACGTTCCTCGCCCTCTCGGTGGGGAAGGCCGCGGCCCGCGCCACTCAGCTGGCGGGGCGCGGGGGCGGCACGTCGATCACGGGCATGGTGGCCCGCCGGGTGGATCCGCACATCCTGCGGAAGATCGTCCTGGACCGCGGCGAGCCAGTGGTGGCGATCACCGGCAGCAACGGCAAGACGACCACCGCCCGCTTCACCGCCGCGCTCCTCCGCGGCGAGGGCGTGATCGTCAGCCACAACTCGGCCGGCGCGAACCTCGTTCAGGGCGTCACGAGCCTCGCAGTCAGCTACGCCAGCATCCGCGGCCGGCTCCCGGGGGGCGTTCTCGTCGTCGAGGTCGATGAGGGCGCGCTGCCCCAAGTCGCGCCGGAGATGGCACCGCGGGCGCTCCTGGTGACGGATCTCTTCCGCGACCAGCTGGACCGCTTCGGCGAGATCTACGCCGTGGCCGACGCGATCGAATCGGTCGCGGCCGCCCTGCCGCCCGACGCCGCCCTCGTCGTTAACGCCGACGACCCGATGGTCGCCACCATGGCGTCCGGGCGCGAAGGCACGCGCGTCACCTTCGGGCTCGAGCTCGACCGCTCGACCGACCAGATCACCCGCGCCGCCGACACGATCCGCTGCCCCAGATGCCGGGCGGACCTGACGTACCGCCACGTCTACCTCTCGCACATGGGCGACTACAAGTGCGCGGCGTGCGGTTTCGAGCGCCCGGCGGTGGACGTCGCCGTCACGTCGCTGGAGGTCGTCGGGCTCGATCGGACGCGCTGCGAGATCCGGACGCCTTCGGGCAATCTGGCGATCGAGATCCCGCAGCCGGGCGTGCACATCGCCTACGACGCCGCGGCCGCGATCGCCATCCTCGTCGGGCTCGGCGTCCCGCTCGAGCATGCCGCCGAATCGCTGGCCTCGGTCGGTCCGGCCTTCGGCCGCCTGGAGAAGATCGACGCCGACGGTCGATCGATCGTGCTCGCCTTCGCCAAGAACCCGACTTCCTACAACACGACGCTGCGCGCGCTGGCGGCCGAGGGCGAGCCGCGCCAGCTGCTGATCGCGGCCTCGAACACGCTCGTCGACGGCGAGGACTTCGGCTGGCTGTGGGACGTCGACTTCGAGTTGATGGCGCCCAAAGTCGAGCGCGCGGTCGTCTCCGGCCTTCGGGCGGACGAGCTGGCGAACCGGCTCAAGTACGCGGGCCTGTCGCCGCGCAAGATGATCGTCGTCGAGGATCGATGCGACGCCCTGGAGGCCGCGCTGGACGGGCTGCCGGCCGAGCGGCGTCTCGTCGTGCTGTCCGGATACACGCCGCTGATCGAGCTCCGCAACGAGATGCGGCGGCGGGGCTGGACCGGGAGGTACTGGGAAGTATGAGCGAGCCGAGCATGGGCGAGCCGAGCCGCCCGCCGGCCAGATCGCGCCGACGACCAGAGGAGCACGACCACCGGCCGCTGCGGATCGCGCACCTGTACCCGTCGCTGCTGAACGTGGCCGGGGACGGCGGCAATCTCATCGCCATCGCGCGGCGCGCCGGGTGGCGGGGGATCCCCGTCGAGGTCACGGCCGTGGAGAAGGGCGAGACGCCGGACTTCCGCAAGTTCGACGTGGTCCTGTTCCACGGCGGCCAGGACGTCGAGATGGCGGTCGCTGCCGAGGACTTCGCGAAGAAGGCGCCGTCGCTGCGCGAGGCCGTAGACGACGGGGTCCTGGTCTTTGCCGTGTGCGCGGGGCTGCAGCTGCTTGGTCATCGATATATATCGAACGCGGGCGAGGAGATGCTCGGGGCCGGAATCCTGGACCTGGAGACGCGCGGCGGGCAGCAGCGCTTCATGCAGCACGCGGCCTGTGAGGTGACGATCGACGGCGCCACGGAGACGGTCGTGGGCTTCGAGAATCACTCCGGCCTGACGGAGCTTGGGCCGGGCGCCGAGGCGTTTGGGCGCGTCGTCGCGGGCGCGGGCAACAACGGCCGCGATGGCCTGGAAGGTGCCCGGGCCGGGAACGTCTTCGCCACGTACCTGCACGGGCCGGTGCTGCCGAAGAACCCGTGGCTCACGGATCGGCTGATCGAGATCGCCGTATCGCGGGCCGAGGGCGCGCCCTTCACGCTCGCTCCGCTCGACGATGAGATCGAGTGCCACGCCCACCAGGTCGCCCTGGCCAAGGCGATGGCCAACCGCGGCCGCCGCACCGCCCTCGAGCCGGCCCGGCTGGTAAGGGGCCTGAAGAGGTAGCGCGGCGGGGCGCCGGGCGCGGCGGCCCGGGGC
>PLOC01000105.1 GCA_003141955.1 Chloroflexota bacterium | reverse complement strand
CGGGCCGATGTCACGCGCGCGGCACACCTCGTGGCACCGACCCTCGATGCCTTCGACAACCTCGAGGGCCGGACCCTGAACGTGACCGGCGGCGACACGATCCCCGTCCTGCCGGCATCGGACGCCGCTCATCTGGGGCGCTCGCCGTCGCCTACGTCGGCAGCCGACCACGTCGGAGAGCAGCCTTCGGGGTAACCCAACCTGAATTCCTGTTGGTGCTCTCGTGCGCCGTGCGGCGGTCGCATGAGGGCCTCTTGCTCGTGCTGCCGGCCAAGACCGGCTTGCGCCCTCAGGACCGTCGGGAAGTCCGCTCCCCCACAAGCTCGAGTGCGACGTCCATGGCAGCGACCGTCAGTTCCTCGGGCGTAGCTTCGAAGCCAAGTGATCGGAGCATCGCCGAAGCAGGAGCGAGATTCCCGAGGTAGACAGCGAGCAGGCCGAGTAGCGAGCGCAGCTGATCCTGGAGAACGGCATCGGGTTCGATGATGGGCGCGCAGAGCAGGAGCAAGCGGCTCTGCATCTTCTGCCCAGCCTCAGTGTGATCGCGCAGGGTCGGCTGGTTCTGCTGCACAAAGCTGATCCAGCGGCTCCATTGCCCCTGGAGTAGCGCGGCGAGTCGACGCAAGTATTCCTGGCGGAATTCAGTCGTGCGCGGCTGCGTCTGGCTCCAGGTGACGAGTTCGTCTGCAGGCTCGACCAACCTGTCGACAATCCCGGCCAGGAGCGCCTCTTTGGACGCGAAGTGGTAGTAGAGCGCCGCCTTGGTGACGTCGAGCCGCTCGGCGATCTCCCGCAGCGACGTCTTCTCGTAGCCCTGCTCGGCGAAGAGCTCGAGGGCGACATCTAGTGCGCGCTGGCGCGTATCTGCTTGGCGGGGACTCACGTTTTCGATCCTCCGGACCGGTCTCTGGATAACTTACTTGACGGCCGGTTAGTCATACGGTATCTTCGCGACAACATCCTGTCACTAACCGGTCGGCAAGTAAAGACCCACTCCACGAGGAGAGGGCTCATCGTGAATCCAGGCCGAGTACACGAGGCCAAGAAGTGAAAGAGCCAACAGAGAGCGAGGGGCTCGATCCAGCGTTCCTGAAGCTTGCGGTGCCCCTGCTCATCGGGGCGATGGCGGTCATGTTCGACACGACCATCGTCAATGTGGCGATCGACACACTGTCGCGAGAGCTGAACGCGTCGGTGTCGACGACCCAGTGGGTCATCAGCGCCTACGTGCTGGCGCTCGCCATGGTAATCCCGGTCAGCGCCTGGGCCATGGATCGCTTCGGCGCCAAGCAGACCTGGATTGGCGCTCTCGCCCTGTTCGCGGTCGGGTCGATGCTCTCGAGTCTCGCCTGGAACATCGAGGCCCTCATCGCTTTCCGGGTGCTGCAGGGCATCGGCGGTGGCCTGATGCTGCCCGTCCTCCAGACTCTGCTCGTCAATGCCGCAGGCCCACGCAACCTCGGGAAGATGATGTCCCTGGTCAGCCTTCCGGCACTGCTCGGGCCGATCCTCGGTCCGGTCATCGGCGGCCTGATCCTGAGCCAGCTCTCGTGGCACTGGATCTTCTGGGTCAACATCCCGTTCTGCGTGGCTGGTCTCGTGCTGGCGTGGCGTAACCTTGCGCCAACTGCACCCAAGAAGAGTTCGCACCTCGACGTGGTCGGCCTCGCGCTGCTGTCGCCCAGCCTCGCCGCCATGATCTATGGACTCTCTCAGGCCGGCAATCATGGCGGGTTCGGCAACTCGGCCGTCCTGCTACCTGTCGGCATCGGCGCTGCGCTTCTCGCCGGCTTCGTCGTCCATGCGCTCCGCGCCAAGCTGCCGCTCCTGGACCTGCGGCTATTCGCGGTGCGTTCCTTCACGGCCTCAAACGTCCTGCTATTCCTCTCGGGTCTGTCGGTATACGGAGCGATGCTGCTGCTCCCCCTCTACGAGCAGCAGGTGCGCGGCCAGAGCGCCCTCGCCGCCGGGCTGCTCCTCGCCCCGCAGGGCTTGGGGATGCTCCTGACCCGAGGCTATGCGGGCCGGCTGACCGACCGCATCGGCGCTCGACCCATCGTGCTTGTTGGCTTTCTTCTCACGATGGCCGGCACTCTCGCCTATACGCAGGCCGGAGTGAACACCAATGAGCTTCTTCTCGGCGCATCCCTGGTGGTCCGTGGTGCCGGCCTCGGAGCGGTGACCATCCCCGTCATGGCTGGGGCCTACCTGGGCCTGAAGCCCAACCAGGTCCCTCACGCCAGCATCGCCACTCGGATCACGTCGCAACTGGGCGGCGCCTTTGGCGCGGCCGTCTTCGCTCTGATCCTCCAAACACAGCTCGCTGCGCAGGCCGCCGGCGGTCTTGTGGGTCGCGCCACCGCGTTTGACAACGCATTCTGGTGGTCAATCGGCCTCACAGCGCTCGCCATCATTCCCGCGCTATTCCTTCCCGGGAGACGGGAGGTCGCCTCTATCCGCGCGGAGCAGGCTCAGGAGCTCGCCACCCAGGTGGGCGATGTCCGCGGCTGATGGCCTGGCTCGCTCGCAGGCCGAGCCGACCCCAGGGGACCGAGGCGGCTAAGCACGAACACGAGGCCTCATCCGGCAGCAAGCGACCAGCGGCCTGCACCGATGAGTTCGCACGAGAGCGCCAGTGGGACATTCAGGTCGCTACGGGCGGTTTGACTCCTCTCGCCCCGACTGATCGGAAGGGCTGGCGACAGCATCAGCGTCGACTTAGCACCGCGCTCGTCGGCCGCCCACCCAGCCGACCAAAGCGTCGCCAATCTTTCAGAACTGCCTGCTAAACCGGGTTGCTAATTAGGCTCTGTAACGCGAATTAGACACCGTGGCCTAGAGAGCCTAATTGGAGTTGAAATGGGCGATTCGTGAGGAAACTTCACGAGGAGAGCACCGCGCTTCCGAGATTCTGACGGTCAAGTCCCACGACGTGTGTAACAACTTCTCGCGTCTGATAGATCAGCTCGCCATCAGCAGCGCGGGCTCCACCTCCTTGTGCTCGACGACCGCATCGATGAGAGCCATCGACTCCGGTCTGAAGTAGCGCCGGCCGTCCTGCCACTCGTCGTCCTGCTCGGCCAGGATCATGCCGACCAGACGGATGACGCTGGCCCGGTTGGGGAAGATGCCCACGACGCCGGTTCGGCGCTTGATTTCCTTGTTGAGCCGCTCCAGAGGATTGGTGCTGCGGATCTGGCGGCGATGGGTCTCGGGGAACGCGAAATGGGCAAGGATGTCGGGCTCAGCATCGAGAAGAAGTCGGGCAACCGCCGGGAACTTGGCCTGCAGCCCTTCGGCGATGTGCCCGAGCTGGTCGTGGGCGGCTGCTTCGTCGGGCTGCTCGAATACGGCTCGCACCGCCGAGGCGATCATGCTTCGGGCCGATCGCGGCACGAGATCCTGGGCGTTGCGAGAGAAGTGCACTCGACAGCGCTGCCAGCCTGAGCCAAGGAGCTGCTCGCGAATGGCCTTGACCAATCCGGCGTGGTCGTCGCTTATCACCAGACGCACGCCGTGGAGGCCGCGACCAACCAGCGAACGGATGAAGGATGGCCAGGCGCTGCCTTCGTCGTTGCCCGCCGCGAGCTCGATCCCGAGCACGCGACGCTCACCGGTCATCGCCACACCTGTTGCCACCAGAGCCGCCATCGAGACGACACGGCCACCCTCACGGACCTTCAGATAGGTCGCGTCGAAGAACACATAGGGGTAGGCGCCCTCGGTCAGCGGACGCCGCCGGAAGGTCTCGACCTCGGCGTCGAGGGCCGCGCAGATGCGGCTGACCTCGCTGCGGCTGATGCCGCTGATCCCGAGGCTCGCCACCAGATCGTCGACCCGGCGAGTCGAGACGCCGAGCACGTATGCCTCCTGGACGACCGCGAGCAGGGCACGCTCGGCTCGTCGGCGAGGTTCGAGAAGCGAAGGGAAGTAGTTGCCGTCGCGAACGCGCGGGATGGCGAGATCGATCGTTCCGACTCGTGTGTCCCAGCGCCGGTCTCGATAGCCGTTGCGGCTCGTGAGGCGGCGGTCGGGTGCTCGTTCGCCCTTGGGAACGCCGGTGAGCTCGGTCACCTCGGCTTCCATCACGCCCTGGGCGAGCAGATGCACAGTCTCGCGCAGGAAGTCGCCGTCGCCCTCTTCGATCGCCTTGCGAACACTCTCGAGCACAGACATGCTTTCGTCGGCCACCGTGGTGTCCCTTTCGTCGTCGGTTTCCTAGTCCAACGACGCGAGGATGACGCGGTGGCCGTTTCGCTTCACGGCCTATCCGCGCTGTTACACCAAGTCTGGGGACTCAACCATTCTGACTTGGAAGGCTGACGCTCTACCGACTGAGCTACTCCCGCTCGGAACCAGGTCGGGGCGTTGCGGAGATTATCACGTGGTGCGGGACCCGCCAACGCGATCGAGCGGCGCGGGCCATTTCAGGGTCGCACGAGCCTTCGACCCAGCGCCTGGCCCGCTCCGAGGGACGACGCAGCCAGCGGCGCGCCGGGCGGGCTCTGTTCGACGACGACGCGGTTGCGCCCGGCCGACTTGGCGGCGTAGAGATTGTGGTCAGCCCGAGCCAGGAGGGTCGACTGCGTGTCGTGCGGTATCGCTGCGGAGGCTCCGATGCTCACCGTCAGCGGCAGCCGGCCGATCAGAGCGCTCCACGAATGCCTGGCCACGGCCGACCGCATTCCCTTGAGCACGGGCGCCGCCTGCGCCAGGTCGAGCCCCGGCAGGACGACCAGGAACTCCTCGCCGCCAAGACGGGCGACGAACCGCGAGCTGGGCCCGGCGGAATCCGAGCCGGCCGCGAGGGTTTCTTGGAAGACTCGGCCGAGCTCGAAGATCACCCGATCCCCTACTTCGTGGGACAGCGTGTCGTTGACGCGCTTGAAACGGTCGGCATCGACGATGGCGACCACCAGCGGCGTCCCCGTGACGACCTCGTTCAGGAGACGAGGGACCTCCTCGTCCACGAACCGGCGGTTCGGCAACCCCGTGAGGGCGTCCGTCCGGGCCTGGCGCCAGAACCGTTGCGCCTCATGCCGAGCTTCGGCAGTTTCGAACAGCGCCTGGCGGGTGCGCGCGTTCGCCTCTCGACGCATGGAGTTGAGCCTCAGAAACTCCGTATGGAAGATCTTGTGGGTTTCGTAGGCCTGTTGGAAGCGCCCCGCTGCGGCAAGGAGCTCTGCCCGCACCCGAAGCACTTCCACCTCGACGCCGGCGAGGTTTCGGGTCACGCAGATCGCGCGGCACTGTTCGAGTGTCTCCTGAGCCGCCTCCAGGTGACCCTGACTTTGTTGCACCTCGGCGAGTGTCAACATGAGCCCGGCCGGCGTGTCCGCCTCCACGTTGCCTTCCGCGCTGAGAGCCTCGAGGGCGGACTTGAGCGCGATCGCAGCCTGCTCGTATTCGCCCATGCCGATGTACGCCCTGGCCAGCGTGTCGAGGAGCGGCGGGGCAAGGCCCAAGCCGCCGGCCTCGGCCAGGCTGCGCATCTCCCGCGCTGCGTCCCACGCGCGCTGCGGGTCGCCGGCTTCGTATTCGGCGTAGGCCAAGTTGTTCAGGACGCTGATCTGCCGCTCCACGTCCCCGATCGCCACGAAGACCTGCTTGGCCTCGAGATAGCGCTGACGTGCTTCCTCGAACGATCCGGCCACGGACAGCGCGTCTGCCAGCCGGATCAGGAAGTTGCCTCGCGTGCGCGGAGGCGTGTCGTCGTCCAGCAGCTCGAGGGCGCGCAGCGCGTGATCGAGGCACGAGGCAGAGTCGCTCACGCTCTCGAATATGGACGACAGGACCAGGTGGCTCCGGGCCAGCAATGCCAGAGGCCCGTGCTCGCGCGCCCAGCGATTCACCTCCGTGGCGAGGTGGGCGGCGGCGGTCGCCTGTCCCGTACGCAGGCGCATGTCCGCCTGCACCAAACGGGCTCGCATCTGCAGATCGGTCGCGCCCGCAGCAGCGGCTTCTCTCTCGACCTGCATCGCCAGCTCCAACCGGGCGTCGATATGGACGTTGCGGTGGTATTCGAGGTCGTCCAGAAGCTCGGACAAACCCGCCCACACCTCGTCCGCAGCTCTGTCGTCAGTCATCGTGTTGGTATCGGCGTCCGGCCCGCTCATCCGAAGCTCGTGACTCAGGTCAATCTGCCACGCCGACCGAGGATACGCGCGCCGAGCGGGATCCGGAGCCGTACTTCTGGCCGTCTCCAGACGGGGCGAGCGCGAATGGACGCTCGGCACGCGAAGGGGCGGGCGGGCGCGGCGCCTAGAATGGTTCGGTGCACACACCCGGCCGCTGACGCGGCGGCTCACGATGCCTGCCTCCGGTCCCGCCGCCCTGCCGCGTCTCGCCAGGGTTGAGGCGATCCACGTTCGAGTTCCCTTTCGGCGCCCACTCCTGGACGCGACCGGCGAGTTCACGCATCGGCGGTCGTGGCTGCTGCGCGTCGCGGACGAGGCGGGCAACGATGGGCTCGGCGAAGCCGCGCTCAACCCGGTCGCGACGGACGTCACCGCGGCCGCCCTCGCGAGGCTGATCCGCGAGATCGTGCCGGCGCTGGCCGGCGGACGGCTACCGACATGGCCCGAGCTGGCAGCCGAAGGCGAGCCGGGCCGGGCTGCGATGGCAGCGGTCGAAGGCGCGCTGGCCGCGCTTGTCGCGGCCGTGGGCGCTGGCAATCCGGCCGCGGCCGAACCCGCCCCGATCCCGGTCAGCGCGACCATCGCCTACGGAGGACCGGACGCCGGGGCAGACGCGGCCGCGCAGGCGGTCGAGCTGGGGTTCGATACGCTCAAGCTGAGGGCCGGGTTCGAGCGCACCACCGACCAGCTGGTCGACCGGCTGCGAGCGCTGCGCGCGGCGGTGGGCCCGGGGCCGCGCCTGCGGATCGACGCCGGGGGCGCCTGGGACCTCGAGACCGCCGCCGAGCGGATCGCGGCCCTCGAGCCGTTCCGGATCGAGTACGTGGAGCAACCGCTGGTGGCCTGGGACCTGACCGGCCACGCCGCCCTGCGCGAACGCGTCCGGGTTTCGATCGCGCTCGACGAGAGCATCGATTCCGAGGGCTCCGCGCGCGCCGCCCTGGCCGAGCGTGCCGCCGACGTGATCGTCGTTAAGCCGGCCCGGGTCGGAGGGCTGGCCGCGACCATGCGCATCGTCGAGACCGCCTCGGCCGCCGGAGCGCTCGTGGTCCTGGGCACCTACTTCGAGACGGGCGTGGGGATCGCCTCGGTGCTCCGGATCGCGGCGGCGATGCGGGACGGGCGCGTCCTCGAAAGGCCGGTCGGCCTCGAGCCGGCGGCCAGCATCGAGCCGGCGCATGGCCTGGCCACGGCCGGCCTGCTCGTCCATGACCTGCTGGCCGCCCCGCTGCCGATCGTGAAGGGCCGGATGGCGGTCCCAGCCGTGGTCAGGCTCGACGAGCCAGAGGTCGATCGCTACACGCTCGAACGCTTCGAGGCGCGAGGGTAGTCGACCGCACGCTGGCGATCCCCGGGCATGCGGCTGGGAAGCGCCTTCGATCGCGTGACCCGCGAGCGCCCATGCCGCCCGGCCCGGATGGGCGCATGATTGGGCCATGAACTCGCCCGAGCCCGCGCCCAAGCCCGAATCTGCCACTCGCAAGTTAGACTGCGTCGTCGTCGGCGGCGGGGCCGCCGGCCTCTCGGCGGCCGTGAACATGGGCCGCATGCGCCGCAGCGTGCTCCTCGTCGACGAGCGCGACCGCTTCCGCTGGCAGCACATGATCCACAACTACCTGGGTTTCCCGGACGGATTGCCGGCCGCTGAGATCCGCCGGCTCGGCTGGCGCCAGGCGGCCAGGTTCGGAGCGGAGCTGCTGCTCGGCCACGTCACGACGGCGACGCGCCATGGAGATCGGTTCCGGCTGCGGATCGAGCGGCTACCCGAGGGCGGCGCCCGGGGAGGCGCCCCTGGCCCGACCGTTGCCCGCGACGCGGAGATTGCCCGAATGTTCGGCGAGGTGCCGCCGGGCGGCCCGATCGAGGTGCTCGCCCGGACGGTGATCCTGGCCACCGGCGTCTTCGGCCACTTTCCGGAGTTTCCCGGTCGGGACGACTGCGTGGGGCGGAGCCTCTTCTGGTGCATCCACTGCGACGGCTACGAATCGATCGACCGCGTCGTGGGTGTCGTCGGTCACGACGAGGATGCGGTCCAGACCGCCCTGGACCTGCTCGTCTTCACCAGCCGAGTGACGATCGTCGCCGGTCGCCCGGAGGGCTTCGAGGTTCCGGCTTCGCGACTGGCGGACCTGGCCGCGAGCGGCATCACCGCCCACCCGTGCGCTGTCGCAGAGTACGAGAACCGGGACGGCCAGATGCGGGCGCTCGTCCTGGATGATCCCGGACGGACGCGGATCCCGGTCGAGCAGGTCTACACCGTCCGCCGCACATGGGCCGCCAGCGAGCTCGCCCGGCAGCTCGGCCTGGAGCTGAACGCGCTTGGACAGATCGTCGTCACCTCCGAGCAGCACACCAACGTGCCCGGCGTGTACGCCGCCGGCGACGCCACCAGCCTGCACGACCACCAGGTGAGCGCCGCTGTCCACGAGGGCAACCAGGCCGCCTGCGGCGCGAACTACCACCTGTACCGGCCGGCCCAGCGCGCCCCCGGCGACACCGCAGCGAGGTGACATCCACTGGGTCGCCTTCCGCAACGATGCCGGCCCCGTCATCGCCGGGCCGCATCCAGCCGTCATCGTCCAGGCGCCTGCCCTGGCACGGTCGGCGACTGTGGTTGTCGTGCCGATGACGAGCAAAGCCCGCAGCGCCGATCTCCACCCGCCGTACCTGGTCCCGGTTCGTGCAGGCGATTCGGGCCTCAGCAAGGACGGTTGGGTCAAGGCCGACCAGATCGTGACGATCGACGTCACTGAGCTCGGCGAGCGCGCAGGTCGACTCTCGCCGGCCAAGATCGACGAACTGGATGTCGCCCTCCGGTTCGTGCTGGCGCTCTAGGCCTCTGGCGCGCCCGGCCCGAGCGCCCGAAACGACCGCGGGTCGGCGCTAGTAGGACGCGCTCATCGGGCACATCGCCGCGAAGTCGCACCAGCCGCAGGCGCGGCTGCTCGGAGCCGGGGCGAAGTCACTGCCGCGGATCTGGCGGGCGCGAGTCGCCAGGCCGGTTCGCAGGCCGTCCAGCGCCGCGTCTGTGCGCTCGGCGCTGACGCGCGCACCCTGCTCGACGAAGTAGAGGGTCACTCGTTCGGGACGGCCCAGGTTCAGCGCATCGCGGCAGGCGAGAGCATAGATCGAGAGCTGCAGGCTCGACTCGGCCTCCTCGGGCGGGCCTGCGTGGCCGGTCTTGTAGTCGATCAACTCGGCCGCGCCCGACACCAACCGATCGATCCGATCGATGAAGCCGGAGACGGTGACCATGGTGGCCGGGTCGAGCGGCAGGTTCAGCCGGAAGCGGAGCTCCTCGCCGAGAGTGCCGGCTCGATCGGCCGATGCGGCCGATGCGGCCGATTCGGCGGCCCAGAAGTGATCGAGCATGGGCTCGGCTCGCCACCGCCACGTCTCGGCGTCGGCTTCGGCGGCCAGGGATGTCCGGGCCCACGCCGTCTCGAAGCAAAGCTCCAGATCGGCCCGGCTCGGTGGCGGCTCGCCCCGGGCGTGCCGCTCGCGCCGCTCGCGGGTGAACGCCTCGAACGCGCCGTGCGCAGCCGTTCCGAAATCCGCCGCCGGCCGGGCCTGCTCCGCGGGTAGCCGGCACAGACACCGGAAGGCGTACTGGCGCGGACACCGCTCGAACGTGTCGAAGCTGCTGTAGCTGAACCATGCCGGCGGCTGCACGAGGTCGAACGGCGATCCCCCGGCGGCGACGTGCGCACCCATTGCCTGCGGATCCGGCGCCGCGGGCCGCGCGCCGCCCACCTGCTCGACTGCGCCACAAACAACGTTCTGCACGACAGGAATCTGCTCCACGCCTGTGCCACCTTGGCTGTCACGGGCACCGTCCGCCGGGCATTCGGCCGAGCGCGTGTCACTCGAACGGATCGCGGACCTCGATCCCGCGGAAGCGGCGGTAGTCGCGGTCGTGCGTCCAAATGGTTCGCACGCCGTTGTCGAGCATGAGGCTCACCAGATGGGCGTCCGGGACGAGGTTGCCCGACGGGGCCGCATCCGCGACCACTTCGCGGAATCGCCTCCAGAATCGAACGTCCTCGCCCGGAGCCTGAACATGTGGGCGGCCGATCAGCGCCTCGACGTTGCCAACGGCTTCCACGATCGACAGCGGGCGCCGGAAGACGGTCGGGTGAGTCGCGATCCGAAGGTAGGCCATGATCGTCGGCCAGAACAGGTAGACGATCTCCGGGCCCTGGGCCGCCCCGGTCACGACGTCCAGGCTGCGGGCGTGCAGCGGACTTGCCTCGTCGGACGCGTAGAGGAGGACGTTGGCGTCCAGTGTGTAGCTCACGGGGAGGCGCCTGCATCCGCGGTCCGAACGTTCACGAGGCGTCCAGCGCGCGCCGGAGCGCTTCCCTGTCCTCGAGGTCGACCAGCGCGCCCATGCTCTTCGTCGTCCAGGCGAAACCGCGCGGTGTTCCCGGCTCCGGCTGCTCGAGCGCGGTCGCCAGCAACTCGGAGACCAGTTTGCCGAGCGGCTTCCCGTCCTGTACCTGCCTGCGCCTGAGATCGCGCATCACGGATGCGTCGATGTCGATGGTCGTCCTAGTCATGATGCGTTGATGCTAGCACGTGGCGCATCTGATGTATCCACTTCCGACAGCCAGTCATCGGGCCCATAAAGCAGGTCGCGCTCTACGGCGGCTTACTCGCTTCCGCACGCCGCCCAGGTTTCATGTCATCCTGGGAGCAGGCGGACGACAGGACGCGGCCCCCGCCGGATAGGAATGACTCATGGCACTGGTCCTGAAACCACGCAAGCGGATCGGGCTCGTCGCCCACGACAACAAGAAGCAGGACCTGATCGAGTGGGCCCGCTACAACAGGCGCCTGCTCGCCATGCACGACCTGGTCGGGACCGGGACCACCGGGGCGATGCTGCAGCGCGAGCTGGGCCTCCCGGTGACCTGCCTCCAGTCGGGACCCCTCGGCGGCGATCTCCAGGTCGGGGCCATGATCGCCGACGGCACCATCGACTTCCTGGTCTTCTTCTGGGATCCGCTCGAACCGCAGGCTCACGACACGGACGTCAAGTCGCTGCTGCGGATCGCGGTGGTGTGGAATATCCCGGTGGCCTGTGACCGGGCCTCGGCCGACTTCATGATCAGCTCACCGCTGATGACCGGCTCGTACGAGCGAACGATCCCCGACTACACGGCCCACAACGACCGGGAACTCCCGCCGGTCGAACCTGCCGAAGATGCCAAGGCCGACGCTGCCCGACAGGTCGAGCCGGCCGATCAGGGCGATCAGGACGATGCGACCGATTGGACCACGCTCGACACGAACCTGGACTCGCTTCCATAAGCAGGAGGACCGATGGCAACGTCCGCAATCGTGCGCTGGGGCATTCTCGGTCCGGGCCGCATTTCCGCCAGGCTGGTGGGCGATGGCGGCCGTGCGGCCAACGCCACCGTCGTTGCGGTAGGCAGTCGGGACCGCGATCGGGCGGCGGAGTTTGCCTCGAGGTTCGGGATCCCTCGTGTCTATGGGTCGTACGAGGCGCTGCTGGCCGATCCCGAGGTCGACGCCGTCTACATTGGCACGCCCAACTCGCTTCACCACCCTCAGACCATGCAGGCCCTCGCGGCCGGCAAGCACGTGCTATGCGAGAAGCCCTATTCCCGCCATCCGGAGCAGGTCGTGGAGGCGTTCGACGCCGCGGCGGCGGCCGGCCTGGTCCTGATGGAGGCGTTCATGTGGCGCCACGCCACGCAGGTCCGGCGCTTCGTGGAGCTGCTGCCCGAGATCGGCGAGCTGCAGTCGATCCGGGCCAGCTTCAGCTTCGTCCTGACGAACGAGGGCGATGTCCGGCTGGATCCCGCGCTTGACGGCGGCAGCCTGATGGACGTGGGCTGCTACTGCGTCAGCGGCTCGCGCCTGGTCGCCGGCGCCGAGCCGTCCGCGGTCTTCGGCGTCCAGGCCCTCACGCCGTCGGGCGTGGATCAGAACTTCGCCGGTCTGTTGCGGTTCCCCTCGGGCGCTGTCGCCGAGATCGTCGCCGGCTTCACGTCCCACCATCGTTCGCTCGAGGCGATCGGCAGCAAGGGCAACCTGCTGCTGCGCGACCCCTGGCTGGGCGAGGACGGTGGAATCAGGCTCGGCGATCGCGAGATCTCGGTCGAGTCCGACAACGCCTACCGCCTGGAGCTGGAGAACATGAGCGCCGCGATTCTCGGCGTGGCCAAGCCGCTGCTCGGCCGGGCGGACGCCCTGGGCCAGGCTCGCACGATCGACGCGCTCTACCGCTCGGCGGCCTCGGGCGCGGCGGTCTCGCTGGGCGCCTGATCGGGGACCGCCGGGCGCGGGCTCGGTTCCAGATGCGGGCGTAGACGGCGGCCTCAGGCCGGCCTATCCGCGTGGGTTCGCGTGTCCGGCTTGAGCAGCTCGTAGTGGTCGAGGCCGATGGGGCGCTCGAGGTCGGTCAGGTCGGTCGCCTGGACCAGACGGTCGATGTGGCCGCCGGTCGCTGCCAGCACGGCATCCCAATCGCGCCAGCCCGACAGGGCGACGACCGATACCTCGCCCCTCGAATCCGCGCCGGCCATGTCCACGCCGGCGCGGACGCAGACGAAGCCCTCTCGGCCCGACAGGCTGGCGAGCGGCTCCCCGGCCCGTCGCGCCCATTCCTTCACGGAGGCGGCGGCGACCTCGGCTCGATAAACGCGCAGGATGCGCGCGCCTTCGGCCCCGTCCCCCAGCGCTGCCGAGATGCCGAACGGGGACGATAGCCGGTCGCTGAGGCAATGCGCCTTGGGCGAGAGGGAGACGGGTATTCCCAGCGGATCCGTGCCGTGGGCGAAGGCCGCCTCGTCGCGCCAGCATGTGATGACGATGTGCTGCTGTCTATGGAGGCTCAGGCGCCTGCCGAGGCATTGCATCAGGAGTCCGGCCGGGGGGCTCTCGCCCGGACGGGAATGGCGCAGGAACCCCGCGACCTCGGCCTCGTGGCCGGGCACCACGCGGAACTCCAGCAGGTGAGCTATCTCCGTCGGTCGCCCCCCGAGATCACGGCCCCACGAATGGACGCCCGCATTCTACCTGCTCGGCGCGCCCGCAAGACAAATGGAATGCGACTTGAGCGCCGACCCAACGGCCCGCCTCCGCTCGTGTACCTTCGACGCCGCGGCGGGCTGCGGCGGAGCGCCGGCGTGTCCAGGCCGAGATGGCGTCGGAGAGCCAGCACACCTCGGGCTACCTATGCCGATCAGCGCGCATCCGGCTCCAGCAACTCGTAGTGGTCTACGTCGCTCGGGCCTTCCAGGTCGTCCAGATCGGTCTCCTGGGCCGGCAGATCGATGTGGCCACCGGTCGCGGCAAGCATGACATCCCAATCTCGCCAGCCGCACAGGATGAGAATCGGAACTTCGCCGCTCGCAGCCGCGCCTGCCAGGCCCGTGCCTGCCCGCAAGTAGACGAGCCCCTGCTTCTGCGACAGGCGAGTCAGCGGCTCCACAGTGCGTCGCTGCCAGTCCTCGAGGGAGGCTGCGGCGACGTGGGTTCTGTAGACGCGCAGGACTCGAGCGCCCTCCGTCCCGTCGCCCATCGCCGTCGTGGTGTCGAATGCTGAGGACCGTAGCTCGCTCAGCAGGTCGGCTATGGCAGAAAGGTATCTTGGAACTCCGAGCGGGCCCGTACCTCGAGCGTAGTCCCGCCCGTCCCGCCAGCGCAGCACGGCTATGTGCTCCTGCCGGTGCCCGCGTAGCCTCCTGCCGATGCAAGTCAGCCGGAGCCCGGCGGAGGGACGGTCGCCCGGCGCAGCGTTGCGCAGGTAGGCCACGACCTCGGCTTCGTGACCGGGCCTGACGCGGAACTCCACCAGGTGGACTATCGCCATCGGTCGCCCCCGAGAGCACGGCCTCACGAGTTGACGCCCGCATTCTAGCCGCCCGATCTGCTGGCGAGGCACATGAAACGCCCATGAGCACCGACCCAGCGGGCTCGCCTGCGCTCGTGTACCTTCGACGGGGCTGCGGACACGGGCCGCAGCGGGCACGGGCTGCGGGGCAATCGGACGCACGAGCGAGGAACCTCGATGGCAACGAACGTGATCGAGCTATCGGACGCCGGCTGGAAGCGCCACGACTTCTACATGCGCCTGGCGATGGTCGTGGAATCGGGCGCCAAATGCCTTGGGTCCCGGGTGGGGGCCGTGGTGGTCCGCGACAATCGGGTCCTCGGCAGCGGCTACAACGGCACTCCCGCCGGCTACCCCAATTGCACCGACTCCGAACGCGGCTGCCGGCGCTGCGCGATCCGGCGCGAGCAGCCCGACGCCAGTCTGTCTGGCAAGCTCTACGACATATGCCTGTGCGTCCACGCAGAGCAGAACGCCATGCTGACGGCCGCGCGCTTCGGGACCGCGCTGGACGGCGCCATCCTCTACACCACGGTGCAGCCGTGTTTCAACTGCCTCAAAGAGTTGATGCAGGTGCGGCTGTGCGGCGTTGTCTTCCGGCGCGAATGGGAGGCCCGCCACCCCGACTACGCGTGGGTCTCGACTGAGTACGAGCGCCTGGTCGAGCACTACCGATCGAGCGGCAACCTCTTCGCCCGGCTTGCCCAGGTCGAACAGCTGGAGGCGGTCCAACTCGAGCTCGGCCGCCCGAGCTGAGGCGACTGGGCACGGGCGGAGCGGCCTCGCGGCGATTTCCGGATTCACGTCACGGCGACATTGGGCAAAGCCGATCAGCCTGACCGGCATCGGGACCGGCGACTGCGGCCCGAAATGTGTTTCCGCTGACCGATATCGGCGCGATTGCACCCTCCGGGAGCCCGAAACGGGCTCGAATGCGCGCGGATGGCTCGTGCCCGTGACGGCATTCTTGCCCCGTGCCGTCCTCATGTGAATCCGGCAAGAATCGGCCGCCAATGGCCCGCACCCGCCCCAGGCCGCCTCAGGCGATGGCGATCATCCGCTCCAGGGCGAGGCGAGCACTGGCGGCCACGTCGGCCGGGACCTCGATTGGATGGACGCCGTCACGGAGCGAATCGCGGACCTTCTCCAGCGTGATCAGCTTCATGTACTGGCAGACGGCCTCACGGTTGACCGGCACGAAACGCTTGCCCGGCACCTTGAGCGCCAGCCTGTGGAGGATGCCCACTTCGGTCGCGACCAGGAAGCTGTCGGCCTTCGAACGCTCGGCGAACCTGACCATTCCCTCGGTCGAAAGGATGTGGGCCTGGTCGCCGGCGGCTTCGATCACCTGGCTGGTGCAGCCGCATTCGGGGTGGATGAGCAGATCTGCTCCGGGCTCCTCGCGATGCCGGCGTTCCACGTCGGCGGCCCGAATCCCGGCGTGGACATGGCACTCCCCGAGCCAGATCGTGAGCTTGCGGCCGGTGACGCGCTGCAGCCACAACCCCAGGAACATGTCCGGCAGGAAGAGGATCTGACGATCACGCAGGATCGCCTCGATCACCGCCCGGGCGTTTCCCGACGTGCAGCAGTAGTCGCTCTCCGCCTTCACGGCCGCGGTCGTGTTTACGTAAGACACGACGATCGCGCCTGGATGCGCGGCCTTCCAGTCGCGCAGCTGCTCGACCGTGATCGAGTCCGCGAGCGAGCAGCCGGCCGCCAGGTCCGGGATAAGCACCGTCTTGCGTGGGGAGAGGATCTTCGCCGTCTCGGCCATGAACGAGACGCCACAGAAGACGATGGTCGACTGGGGGGCGGCGGCCGCGAGGCGGCTCAGGAGCAGCGAGTCGCCCACGTGATCTGCGACGTCCTGAACCTCGGGCCGCTCGTAGCTGTGGGCCAGGATGACGGCGTCGCGCTCGCGAGCGAGCCGGCGGATCTCTGTTTGAAGGGCCGGGAACGTCGCGGGATCGGCGGGCGGCTCGACCGGGATCGCGATCGCCGCGGAGGCACGCGCCAGCCGCTGAGGTTTCGGCCGCGGAAGTCTCGGCCGTCGCCCGGTCGGTCGAACTCACGGCGCGACCTCGAGCGAGACGTCCAGCGCTCGACGCGAATGCGTGAGCGCGCCCATCGACACGTAGTCGACACCGGTCTCTCCGACCTCACGCAGGTTGGCCAGCGTGATCCCGCCGGAGGCCTCAGTCTCGACCGCGCCGTTGCCCGAGCTGTGGCAGAGCGCCACGGCCTCGCGCATCCGATCGATCGACATGTTGTCCAGCAGGATCCGGTTGACGCCGGCCGCGAGCGCCTCGCGGACGTCGTCGAGCGTCTCGGCCTCGACCTCAAGGCGGAGCCCCGAATGGGGCCGGCACAGCTAGCGGCCGGCGCGTTCCGTGTCGACGGCATGGAGGGCGGCAGTGTCGTCGTCGCCAACCGCGCCCGCGATTCCGCCCTGGGCGTACATGCTCGAAGAATCGGGGGCGTGGCCCTTGGTGAGCACGAGCACCCGCGCTCCCCGCTCCGCTGCCGTCAGCGCGGCCGTGAGCCCGGCGGCGCCGGCCCCGACGACGAGTAGATCGCACGGCGCTTCGGGCACGATCTAGCGCTCTTTTCTGAGCGACACCGCGCGACGATAGGAGGCCGCGTACTGGTCCGCCGGCCCGGCTTCCCACGACCAGTCGATCGCCATGCCGCGGTCCTGCAGCTCGGCCCAGGCCAGGCCGCCGGCGTGGAAATGCGACATCGCCCGGCCGCACGCGTCGCGCAGGGCGGCCGGCTTCGGCGCATCGAAGACGAAGCCCGTCCCCTCGTTCGGTGAGGCATCCGCGTCGACTACCGTGTCGGCCAGCCCGCCGGTTCGGTGGACGATCGCCGGCGTGCCGTAGCGGAGGGCGATCATCTGGCCCTGCCCGCACGGCTCGAAGCGCGACGGCATCAGGTACAGGTCCGAGCCCGCGTAGACGCGCCGCGCCAGCGCACGGTCGAATCTCTCGATCACCGCGACGGCATCCGGCCGCTTCTTCGCGAGAGTACGCAGATCGGCCGTGAGCTTGGCGTCGCCGGTGCCGAGGACGACGATCCGTCCGCCTTCCACGAGCACATCCTTCGCCGCCGCGGCCAGAAGGTCGAAGCCCTTCTGGGGATCGAGCCGGCCGATCATGCCCAGCACCGCGCGCTCATCGTCCGCATCGAACCCAACCTCGGTCAGCAACGCCCGCCGACATTCCGCCTTGCCCGTCAGATCGCCCCGCGAGTAGTGCGCCGGCAGCGCCTCGTCCGTGGCCGGATCCCAGACGGCGGTGTCCAGGCCGTTCAGGATTCCCCCGAAGCGGTGGCCCAGCCCCGCCAGCAACTTCTCCATGCCCATCCCGAAGGCCGGCGTCAGAACCTCCGCGGCGTAACCCGGGCTGACGGTGTTGACCAGCTCGGCCCGCTTGACTCCCTCGCGCAGGAGCAGCAGCCCGTCCGTGAGCGGCTTCACCAGCTGCGCGATCTCGTCGGGGGCGGCAAGGCCCGCCAGCTGCTCTCGTGAGAGCCAGCCCTGGTAAGCCAGGTTGTGGATCGTGACCATGACCGCGGCGCCCGAGATCCGGGGATAGCCGGCGTAGGCGACGTCGCGCAGCAGGACGGCCGGCATCGCCTGCCAGTCGTGGAGATGGAGCACATCCACCGGGCGGTCGTCGTCGAGGAGCGCTTCGAGCGCCGCCCGGCACAACAGCCCGAAACGCCAGCCGTTGTCGGCGTAGTCGCCGTCATCGTCGCCGTAGTAGCCGTCGCGATCGAAGGCCGGCGGGTGGTCGATCAGGCGGACGCGATACCCACGCGCGTCGAACTCGACGAGGTGGACCTCCGTGACGCCCTCGGGCGCCAGTGGGTCGGGAACGACCATTGGAGTGCGCGTCGCGCCCTCGGGCACTGGCACGCCCCGGTACAGCGGCAGGAAGACGTCAACGGGTCGCTCAACGTGGGCCATGACGCCGCCCGGTGCCTGGCCCATGACGCCCCCGGTGCCGAGCCAGACCTGCGACTGCACCACGTGCTCGACCGTCGAATTCGGCGGCTCCGACTCGCCGATGGCGGCCACCGCGCGGGCCAGCGCGTCGACGACGTCCCCCAGGCCGCCCGTCTTGGCCCACGGCTCGCACTCGGCGGAGATGCAGACGACGCGCATCCGGTTGCTCCTATGTGCGGGGCGGCGCGAGAGTCGACGCGTCGCGCGGGTGAGAGCGCCGACGCCACCGACACTGCGTTCGGTCATGGTAGTCGCAGCCGCGCCCGCGAACATCGCCGAGGCACCGTTTGGCAGCGTATTTGGCGGTCCGTTCGGCGGCCGGCGGCGCGCGACGTTGCCCGTTTCCCCGTCGGATATGATGCGCGACAGATGGAGCCCGTCCGCGTTCCTACTCTACCGGGCGCATCCTTCCGGCTGCCTCCGCAGCTCGAGGGTTTGCGACGACTTGCCTACAACATGTGGTGGAGCTGGAACCCGCGGGCTCGTGCTCTCTTCAGCCGCATCGACGGCCTGGCCTGGTCGCGCTACCGCAATCCGATCGAGGTCCTCTCCCAGCCGATCGCCTGGTCGGAGCTGCTCGACGACCCCGCCTTCATGGCCGAGTGTAGCCAGGTCCTGGCCGAGTTCGACCGCTACACGACCGGCGGCAAGGAGCACTGGTTCAACCGCGAATACGGCTCCGCTATGAAGGGCCCGATTGCCTACTTCTGCGCCGAGTACGGGTTTCACGAGAGCGTCGGTATCTATTCCGGCGGCCTGGGCGTCCTGGCCGGCGACCACATCAAGACGGCCAGCGACATGGCCCTGCCGTTCGTCGGCGTCGGGCTGCTCTACAAGCACGGCTACTTCCGCCAGACGATCGACGCGGACGGGCACCAGGAGCACGCCTACCCCGACTACGACCTGACGCGGCTGCCGATCCTGCGGGTCGTTGGCCCGGACGGCGATCCGCTCACGATCCAGCTCGAGCTGCCGGAGCGGATGCTCGCCGCGGCCGTCTGGAGCGTCCAGGTCGGCCGCGTTCCGGTGCTCCTCCTTGACACGGACATTCCCGACAACGACGAGTCGGACCGGCCGATCACCCACATCCTCTACGTCCGCGGCCGCGAGATGCGCCTCCACCAGGAGCTCGTCCTGGGGGCGGGCGGTGTTCGCGCCATCAAGGCCCTGGGGATCGAGCCGGTGGTCTGGCACCTCAACGAGGGCCACTCGGCGTTCCTGCTCGTGGAGCGCACCCGGGCTCTCGTCGAAAAGGGAGTGGCCCTGGACGAGGCCCTGGATCGCATCCGCTCCAACAGCGTCTTCACGATCCACACGCCAGTCTCCGCCGGCAACGAGCGGTTCGATGCCGACCTGGTGCGGCGCGTGGCCGGGCCGCTCTACGACGGCGACGGGCGCAAGGGGACCGGCGGCGTCCCGATCGAGCGGGTCCTGGAGATGGCCCGCGGCGTCGACGGCGACGGGCACCAGTTCGACATGACGGCCCTCTCGCTGCGCCTCTCCAACGCTGCCAACGCCGTCAGCAAGCTGCACAGCGTGACCGCCAACAACACCTGGCAGGGGCTGGGCGGAAAACAGATCATCGCCGTCACCAACGGCGTCCACATCCCGACCTGGGTCGGCCAGCCGATCGGCGAGCTCTTCGAGCGCTATCTCGGCACCCAGCTCGATAGCCTTGACGCCCGAAACGTCACGGAGCGCTTCTGGGAGCGGACGGACCAGATCCCCGACGTGGAGCTGTGGAGCGCGCACCAGCGCCAGAAGCTCGAGCTGATGATCTTCGCCCGCAACCGGCTGCGCCATCAGTTCGCCCGCCACGGCGAGGCGCCGAGCGTGCTGGAGGAGCTCGAGTCGGTGCTCGACGTCGGCGCCCTCACGATCGGCTTCGCCCGCCGGTTCGCGACCTACAAGCGAGCCCGCCTGATCTTCTCCGACATGGACCGCATCTCACAGCTGCTCCGGAACAAGGATCGCCCGGTCCAGATCATATTCGCCGGCAAGGCCCACCCGGCCGATCGGCCCGGCCAGGGCGTGATCCAGGAGATCTTCGCCCGCTCACGCTCGCCCCAGCTGCGCGGCCGGGTCTTCATCCTGGAGGACTACGACATGCGCGTCGCCCGCTTCCTGGTGGAAGGCGTCGACGTCTGGCTGAACAACCCGCGCCGGCCGCTGGAAGCCTCCGGCACGAGCGGCATGAAGGCCGCGTGCAACGGCGTCGTGAACCTGTCCGTTCTCGACGGCTGGTGGGACGAGGGCTGGGTCGGGGACAACGGCTGGGCCATCGGTGGGCGCGAGACGAACCCGGACGAGGGCGCCCAGGACTATGCCGACGCCCAGGACCTTTACCGGCTCCTCGAGCAGGAGGTCGTGCCGCTCTACTACGGGCGCGACGAGGACGACACGCCGACCGGCTGGACGGCCGAGATGCGCCGTTCCATCGCCAGCACGATCTGGCGGTTCTCGACGATGAGGATGCTGCACGAATACACGGAGCGGATGTACCTCCCCGCCGCCGGGGTCGAGGTTAGGCGGCCGGCGAGCCGCCGGACCCACGCCGAGCCCGGCTGAGCCGGACGTGGGCGGCCGCGTTTCGCTGGCTCTCGTAATTCACAACCATCAACCCGTCGGCAATTTCGGCTGGGTCATCGAAGACGTATACGAGCACGCCTACTCGCCGCTGCTCCAGGCCCTGGAGCGACACCCCGGAATCCGGCTGGGTCTCCATTACACCGGCCCGCTGCTGCAGTGGATGGCCGCGAACCGGCCGGATGCTATCGCCCAAATCCGCCGGCTCGTGGAGCGCGGCCAGGTGGAGATCGTGGGCGGGGCCTACTACGAACCGATCCTGGTAACGCTGCCGGACCGCGACCGCAACGGCCAGCTCGTCCGGATGCGCGACGAGATGGAGACGCTCTTCGGGCGGCGGCCTGCCGGGGCATGGCTGGCGGAGCGGGTCTGGGAGCCGTCGCTCGCCTACGACCTGGCGGCGGCCGGCTACGAGTGGACCGTGCTCGACGACAACCACCTCCGTGCCGCCTCCATCCGCGAGGACGAGATGTGGGCTCCGCTGACGACCGACGACCGCGGCCGCCGGCTGACCGTCTTCGGGACGGAGCAGGGCTTGCGCTATCGAATCCCGTTCAAGCCGGTCGAGGACGTCATCTCGTACCTGCGCGAGCGCACGACGCCGGACGGGCGGTTCGTGGGGATGATGGGCGACGACGGCGAGAAGCTCGGCGCCTGGCCGGGCACGTTCGAGTACTGCTGGAGCCGCGAGCATTGGGTCGACCGGCTGTTCGAGGCCTGCGAGCGCGAGGCCGGCTGGCTCTCGACGGTGACGCCGTCGGAGTGGCTGAAGCGGCGGCCGCCGACGACGCGAGCCTACTTCCCCACGGCCTCGTACGTGGAGATGACCGAGTGGGTCCTGCCGCCGGACGAGACGCCGGTCTTCGTGGGGCTGCTCGAGCGGGCCCGCGCGCGAGGGGATCCCGCGGCGCGGTTCCTGCGCGGCGGCTTCTGGCGCAACTATGCCGCCCGCTATCGCGAGGTCAACGACCTCCACAAGCAGATGCTGCGTGCCTCCGAGAAGGTCGACGCGATGCCAGACGGGCCTTCCGTATCGCGGGCGCTCGACCACCTCTACCAGGGCCAGTCGAATGACTGCTACTGGCACGGGCTCTTCGGCGGGATCTACATCGTCCACATGCGCATGGCCACGCTTGGGCACCTCATCGCTGCGGAGGATCTCGCGGACGCGGCGGTGGCGGCGACTGCCGGCGGCGCGAGGGCCGGCGGCGGCCGGCCCTACGGTGCGCGGCTCACCGACACGGACCTCGACGCGATCGACGAGGTGCTGGTCACCTCGGCCGGGCAGACGGTCGTGGTGGACCTGGCCGAGGGGGCCGGGATCTCGTCGTGGGACCTGCGGGCGAGCCGCGTGGCCCTGGGTTCGGTGCTGCGGCGCCGGCCCGAGGCGTACCACCAGCGGCTTGTCGCACACGATCGGGAAGTCGAAGAGGCGGCGATGGGCAAGACCGAGGCCGAGGCGCTGGTCCAGGAGGGCGTCGTTCCGGGCGGCGCGGCGAGCGCGGCTGCTGCGGCCATACCCGCGGACGACGCTCCGTTGACGATCCACGACATCGTCAACGTCAAGGAGCCGGGGCTGGCCGCGTTCCTCCACTACGACCGCCACGAGCGCCGGAGCGGGCTCGTTCATATGCTGCCCGAGGGCGGCGCGACTTCTGCGGAGGCACTCGTGGCCGCCACGTACGAGGAGCTCGGCGACTTCGTGGAGGGCTCGTACGAGCTGGTCACGTTCACGACCGACCGAATCTCGACCCGCCGGGTCGGCTCAGTGGCCCTCAGCGGCCGGTCGGCGCCCGTCGCTGTCGAGAAGACGTTCCGCTTCGGCGGCTCACGCCTCAAGCCCGCGCTCGAGCTCGCGACGACGGTCGAGAACCGCGGGGACGCACCGGTCACGTTCGAGCTGGCGGTCGAGTGGAACGTCAACCTGCTCGGCGGCGGCCACAACCCGGCGGCCTACTACGAGACCGGCGACGGGGGGCGGACCCCGCACGACGCCGCGGGCGAGCTGCCTTCCGCCGCCTTCCTCGTCTTCGGCAACGACTACGAGGGAGTCCGCATCGAAGCCTCGATCGAGCCCGCCGCCCGCCTCACGTGGTACCCGGTCGAGACCGTCTCCAACTCCGAGGGAGGCTTCGAGCGCGTCTACCAGGGCAGCTCGCTGCTCTTCCGCTGGCCAATCTCGCTCGGCCCGGGCGAGCACGCCACGCTAACCGTCAGCTTTGCCGCGGCCCAGACGATCGACCATTCGGCGCAAGAGGCCGGCTGACGGACCTCCGAACTGCCGGCCTGTCGGCGAGGTGCCGGCGCGGAAGTCGCGGTTGTCCGGCTACACCGGACAGAAATCGGCTCGCCAGCGGGATCGACGGCTCCGAGACGGATCAGTGCCCTCTGAACAGGGTCCCAACGCCCGTTTGCGGCCGAAATCGGGTTCCAGCGTCCAACCCGGAGCCCGGCCGACGCTCGCAGGACCGGCGATCGTGCAATAAGCCCAGAACGTGTCCGGCCAGACCGGACATCTGCGAGATCCGGGGCGCCAGGTCGGCCCGCTTCACTCGCCCGCCTGCTATTCGCGGCGAAACGTCATGGGTCGAAGCAGCCACCCCGACCGGGGCCTCCCCTGCCACGGCCACTCCGCTACCATCCGCCCAGTGAGTCGACCCAGGCTGGCCGTGCACGGCCACTTCTATCAGCCCGAGCGCCGAGACCCGTTCAGCGGGGAGATCGCGCCGCAGCCGGCCGCTGCGCCGTACCGCGACTGGAACGCCCGCATCGACGCCGAGTGCTACAAGCCCAACGCCGAGCGGGGCAACCTGCGCCATATCTCCTACGACCTCGGCCCCACGCTGGCGAGCTGGATGGCGGCCAACGACGCCGCCACGCACCAGGGGTTCGTGGACTCGGACATGCCGGCCGGCATCGACGACCGCGACAGCGGCAACGCCATGGCCCAGTCCTACCACCACGCCATCCTGCCGCTCGCCTCGCTGGCCGATCGGCGCACGGAGATCCGCTGGGGCCTGCGCGACTTCGACCTCCGGTTCGGGCGCCGGCCGACCGGCATCTGGCTGCCCGAGACCGCCGTCGACCTGCCGACCCTTCGCATCCTGGCCGACGAGAAGGTCAAGTACACGATCCTCGCGCCCTGGCAGGCCGCCGACAGCCGGCTCGACACGAGGCGGCCGTATCGGGTGGAGCTGGGCGGGCGCCGCCAGATGGTGGTCGTCTTCTACGACGCCGAGCTCTCCGCCTCGGCGTCGTTCGAGTCGGACGCCACCATGAATGCCGACGCCTTCGCCCGCGACCGGATCCTGCCGCGGTTCGCCGGCCCGGGCTTCCGCGACGGAACGCCGGTCATGGCGCTCATCGCGACGGACGGCGAGCTGTACGGCCACCACCAGAAGTTCCGTGACCTCTTCCTGGCGCGGCTGGTGAACCCGGGTCCGGACGTTCCCGATCGGGGATTCGACATGGCCACGGTCGGCCAGATCGTCGGCGACGCTCCCGCCAGCGCCTTCCTTCCGACTCAGATCGCGGAGCGGACATCGTGGAGCTGCCACCACGGCGTGCTGCGCTGGACGGCCGAATGCCCGGACGCCGCCGACGGGCGCTGGAAGGGGCCGTTGCGCGCGGCGCTGGAGCGGCTCGCTGCGGCGATCGACGTCGTGGCAGAGAGCCTGGCGGGGGATTTCATGGAACCCGGGGCGCTGTGGCGGGCACGCGACGAGTACGTGGACGTGATCTTCGGCGCTGAGACTCCCGACGGGTTCGCACGCCGCTGGATCCCCCTGGCCACGCCCGAGCAGCGCGAGCGCTTGCTTGTCCTGCTCGACGCGGAACGCTGGCGGCTGGCCATGTTCGCGAGTGACGGCTGGTTCTGGGGCGATCCGATTCGGCTCGAGACCAAGCACGTCATGCTGTGTGCGGCCAGGGCCGCCCGGCTGATCGATGGCGCCGCCGGCACGGACCTCGAAAGCCGGCTGGTGGACGACCTCTCGCTCCTCAGCTCGCCCTCGCGCCGCATCGACGGCTCGGCTATCTACCTCGAAGCCCTCTCGGACGCCGGCCAGCCGCCGGGGTGAAGGCGCCGGCCTCAGAGTGGTGAGTGGCGCCGCGCGCCGGCCCGAGTCGCCGGCCCAAGTCGCCGGCCCAAGTCGCACCTCCGGCCGAACCTCCGGCTGCACTGACGGTCGAACCTGCCCGGATCGGGCCACACATCTACCATTCCCGGTCCCAGTCGCCCGGTCGTGCTCGCCGAGTGGGCACATCCGACCGGTCAGGCGTCCGGCGCGGGTCGGGCTCGCCGATTCTGCCCGTGGGATGGGCAAACTCGGCCGAACGCAACCGAATCCCGACCGACAAGGTTCCCGTGGTCGAGCCTGATGCCGGATCCGAGCAGGAAGGACGGCGCGAGGGTCGCCGAGAAGGCCGGACTGTCGCATATGCCCGCGCGGTGGGCATGGCTCGCGCTTTCCGCGTGCAGCGGTCGAACATGATGCCGAATTCGGGCAGAAGCGACGGCCGCGGCTCGCGGCGGGTGAAGGGGGACGGAGCGCGCCCGGCCGCCTGCTAGACTCGACTCGATCGACCGGGAGTCATCCGATGAAGCGCCGGCCCGACTGACAGCTTCGGGAGAAACCCGTGGCATTCGAGTTCCACGTATCGAAGGCGGCCCGCGACCACTACGACTTCGACCGCGCGCTCTTCCAGACGAGCGGGAACGTCATCATCCCCGACTTCCCGGCCGCGCGCGCCTTCGCCCGCCGCATGAACGAGCGGGCCGACACTGTTCGGTTCCCAGATCGCGTCGTCCACGCCGCCGAGCTCAACGCCATGGGGCTGATCGACGAGATCTCGCACCACGCCATCGAGATCTACCGGCGGACCGTCAACCCGACCGTCATGGCCGCCGCGATAGCGGCGCTCGAGGCGCAGCTCCCGCCGGATCGGCTCGATCACGCCCTCGCCCACTTCGTCGAGGAGTTCCCGCCGCTGGCGGTGTACCGCGGTGGCACGGATCCGGCCGCCTATCTGGCCGGCGAGACCGAGGGCCACCCCAACCGCGAGATCGCACTCGAAGAGTTGCTGCTGCTCTGGCTGGCCAACGTGAACCCGGCCTTCATGACCTTCGACGAGCTCTTCGACGACGCCGACCTGGCCGAGCGCACCGACTACGAGCACCTGATCGCCGGCCTGCAGCGATTCTTCGAGGACCAGCCGGGCTTCGGCCGGGAAGGCCAGTCGCTGATCGCCTTCCTGCGGGCGCCGGCCCTGGCCGAACCGGACTCGCTGGCCGGGCAGCTGCGGTACATCCGGTCCCGCTGGGGCCTGGTCCTGACCAGCTTCCTGGATCGGTTGATCGTCAGCCTCGACGTCCTCCACGAAGAGGAAGTGGCGTTGTGGATGCGGATGCATCCGACGCCCGGCCCCGCGGGCGCCACGCACGGCCCCGGCCTGGGCGGCATCGAGAACGAGTACGAGCGCTTCAGCCAGGACCGCGACTGGATGCCGCGGGTCGTGCTCATGGCTCGAACCACCTACGTCTGGCTGGATCAGCTCTCCAAGCGCTACGGCCGCGGGATCCACCGCCTGGACGAGATCCCCGACGAAGAGCTGGACCTCCTGGCCCGACGCGGCTTCACCGCGTTGTGGCTGATCGGCCTGTGGGAGCGAAGCCGCGCATCGCAGCGCATCAAGCAGTGGCGCGGCAACCCCGAGGCGGCCGCCTCCGCCTACTCGCTGATGGACTACACCATCGCCGACGACCTGGGCGGCGAGGAGGCCTTCGCGCAGCTGCGCAACCGCTGCTCGGCGCGCGGCATCCGCCTCAGCTCGGACATGGTGCCCAACCACATGGGCATCGACTCGCGCTGGGTCATCGAACACCCGAACTGGTTCCTGCAGCTGCCGGATGCGCCCTATCCCGCGTACTCGTTCACCGGCGGAAACCTTGCCGACGACCAGCGGGTCACGATCCAGATCGAGGACCACTACTGGGACGCGTCCGACGCGGCGGTCGTGTTCAAGCGCACCGACACGTGGAGCGGCGAGGCCCGCTACATCTACCACGGCAACGACGGCACGAGCATGCCGTGGAACGACACGGCGCAGCTCGATTACCTGCAAGCCGAGGTTCGCGAGGCCGTCATCCAGACAATCCTCCACGTCGCCCGCCAGTTCCCGATCATCCGCTTCGATGCCGCGATGACGCTCGCCCGGCGCCACATCCAGCGGCTCTGGTTCCCGGAACCGGGCCAGGGCGGCGCGATCCCGTCGCGGGCCGAGCACGCGATCTCGCGCGCCGTATTCGACGAGCGCATGCCCAACGAGTTCTGGCGGGAGGTCGTGGACCGGGTCGCCGCGGAGGTGCCGGACACCCTGCTCCTCGCCGAAGCGTTCTGGCTGCTCGAGGGCTACTTCGTCCGAACCCTCGGCATGCACCGCGTCTACAACAGCGCCTTCATGAACATGCTGCGCGACGAGGAGAACGCCAGCTACCGGCGTGTGGTCAAGGACACGATCGAGTTCGACCCGGAGGTCCTCAAGCGCTTCGTCAACTTCATGAGCAACCCCGACGAGCGGACGGCGGTCGACCAGTTCGGCAAGGGNNAAGGGCGACAAGTACTTCGGCGTGGCCACGCTGCTGGCGACGATGCCCGGCCTGCCGATGATCGGTCACGGCCAGATCGAGGGCTTCGCCGAGAAGTACGGCATGGAATACCGGCGGGCCTATCGGGACGAAGAGGTCGATTCGTGGCTCGTCGAACGTCACGAGCGCGAGATCTTCCCGCTCTTCCACCGCCGTTACCTCTTCGCGGACGTGCGCGACTTTCTGCTGTACGACGTGTACGACCCGGGCGGCTGGGTCAANNGGGCGGCGGCTGCGGCAGCGATCCCTGGGCGAGGGGCTGGGGCTGCACCCGGACGGCGACTGGTACGCGATCCTGCGCGAGCAGCGATCCGGCCTGGAGTTCGTCCGGCGGAGCTCTGACCTGTGCCGCGACGGGATGTTCGTGGACCTGCACGCGTACGGCTGCCAGGTCTTCCTCGACATTCACGAGATGCACGACGGGCCATCGGGACAGCTGGCACGGCTGGCCGAACGGCTCGGGGGCGCAGGCGTGGCGAGCGTCGCGGCCGCGCTGAGGGAGATGCAGCTCGCGCCGCTGCACGCGGCGGTTCGCGGGCTGGCCAGGACGGGCGAGGGCGGCGCACTTGCGCGATTGACGGAGATCGGAGCAGCGCGAGCCGAGGCCGCCTGCCGGAAGCCGGGTCGCGGCAGGAAGAAGGCAGCGGCGGGCGCGGGCGCGGCTGCGGGCGCGGCTCTCCGGCCGGCGGCGCCGGCGGCCTCGACAGCGGCCGCCACTCCCGAGGAGATCGAGACGCTGCTGGCCGGAAGTACAGCCGCGGTCGAGCGGATGCTCCGCACCCTCGTCGAGGTAGCCGGAGGCACCGGCGACGTGGCCGCCGCAACGGCCAAGTTCCGCCTCGGCGCCGAAGCCGCTCTCATGCTCCCCGGGCTTCCGGGCGTGCCCGGCGTCACGCGCCTCTGCGCCGGCCTGACCGACCGGGCGACTTGGGTGGCGCTCTTCGGCCGCCTGGCCGGAGAGGCGATCGCCGCCGTCGCCGATCCGGACGGTTCCAGCGGTGGCTTCGCCGTCGACGAGCTGCAGCTCGGCCCCGTCCTGGCCAATGTATTCCGCGATCTGGGGCAGGACGAGGCGGCCGCCTGGCGGCTCGTGGCATTGATCCGGCTTCTGCGGGCGCTCCCGCTGCCGAGCTCCGTGGCCACTCTGCCGGCGGCCGATCGAGCCCCCGCCCTCGTCCGAGCTCTGGTCGCCGACGAGGCCGTTCGACCCTACATTCGAGTCAACGTCTGGGAAGGCGTGAGCTGGTTCCACCGCGAATCGTTCGACCAGCTGCTGTGGTGGATGCTCGCCCTCGACGCGCTCGGCGCCGCCGAGGACAGGACGCTTTCCGCGGCCAAGACTGCCGCCCGCCTGACCGAGGCCGCCCGTCTGACGTCGATCCTGGGGCGCGCCGGCGAAGCCTCCGGCTACCAGCTGGACAAGCTCGAGGGTGCGGCCGCCGCCGCGGGGTAGATCGGCGTGGTTCTACGACCCTCGGTTCGCTCCCGCCCATGATCGTGCAGCTGTCCGGCCGTACCGAACAGATCGGGCCTCCCGGGACCTCTTGAGCCTTCCGAAGCCGACGTCGGCTGGCGGAGTACGGTCCGCGGACGCTCCGGTGGCTCCAGTGGAGCGTGAACGACAGGTTGATCGGGCCGGTCTGGGGCCAGCTCGGGCTCCGAAAGTGCGATTTGACCCAAGACCGTCCGGTGCAACCGGACAAACGTGGGGATCGCCCGCGCCACTCCCCCCGAGCCGCCGCACCAGGCCCGGCGCCGCCCGGCGATGCCCGGCGCCAGCGCCACTCCCCCTCGTGCCGCGGCATCGCGCCCGGCGGCTACTCCCCCAGGAGGATCCGCCGGATAACGGGGATCGGCGGAGAGCCGTGCGCGATCACCGATTCGAGGTGCTCCTTGTAGGTGAAGCCCGGCGTCTTGCCTAAGCCGCCGACGACGCGGGGCTCCGGGACGGCCGAGACGCCGCGCGGATCGCCCGACGCGGCGGCAGCCCGGCGGCGTCTCTCGCGCTCCAGGTTCCACATCTCCATCGAGCCCACGAAGTAGGTGGACAGCTGCGTGGAGGTGAGCCGCGCGCGGTCCCACTTCTTGCGCGCCTCGGACTCCTCCTGGAAACCGCCCGTGGTCATGAGCTCCATCGCCTCGCTCTCGGTCATGGAGCCGGCGTGGATCCCGACGTCGATCAGGGCGTTGACGATGGCGCGCAGGTAGAACTTCCAGTGGATGAGCAGGAGCGCCGGGTCGCCGGCGTGGAAGCCCATGTCCATCATGACCTGGGTCACGTAGACGGCCCATCCCTCGACGAACACGCCGCTGCCGAAGACGGCGCGCACCGCCGACGGGCAGCGGTTGGAGTACACGAGCTGGAGGTAGTGGCCGGGCGTGCCTTCGTGGATAGTGGTCAGGACGATCTGCCGATCGTTCTCCTCGGCCAGGTACGACTCGACTCGCTCGGGAGTCCAGTCGTCGGGCGGCGGCGTCATGAAGTAGAAGGACTTCTGGCCTCTGTCGAGTGGGCCCGGTGAGTCGAGCATCGCCCCGGCGAACTCGCGCAGGAAAGGCGGCGTCCAATCGATCTCGAGCGGTTCCTCCGGCACGCCGATCAGGTTCTTGCGCCGGCAGAAGTCGACGATGTCGCGGTACGACTCCTTGCACGCTTCGACCAGTTCGCTGGCCGGGTGATGCGCCCGACCGATGGCCGAGGTCACGCGGCTGACGATCTTCTGATCGGCCGCTTCCTGGCTGCCCTCGCTCGCGGCGTTGGGCAGCGGCTGGCCCGGCAGCCACTCCTTCCAGATCTTGCGGGCGATCCGGATCATCTCCGCCCGAACTGCGTCATACTCCAGGCGGGCCTCGGTCAGGATCTGCTCGTCGGTCAGGTTGCTGCGGAACGTATGGCGAAGCTTCCGCGCGAAGAGGTCGCGCCCGAGGCGGCCATCGCCGTGCGATCGCGGCAGCAGGTCGTCCTTCAGGTACCTGGTGAAGCCGTTGAGCGCCCTCCGGGCGGTCGCGGCGGACTTCTCGAGGTGGGGCTGCAGGGCGGCGACCGCTGGATCGGAGGCGGCCGCTGCGGCCTGGGCCAGGGCATCATCTGCGAGCGAGCCTATCCCGGGCAGCTGCCGGAGCGCCGTCTCCAGGTGCAGCTTCGAGACTGGCCGGCCGTTGATCCTGCCGAGCTGACCCTTCGCGGCAGTGAAGACCGCCGGCACCCGCTCCAACCGCGAGGCGACGCTCGCCAGGCGTGTGGGAAGTGGCGCGAAGTCGCGGGCCAGCAGCGGGAGGATTCCGCCACCCAGGAGATAGACGTAGCTGAGCGGATCCCAGACGGCTTCGCGGAGCTCGACCTCGTCAAAACGCAATGCTGCCAGCTCCGAGATCAGAAGGTCGCGGTCGATCCGCTCATCGGGCGCCAGAGACGCGTCCGGCGTCGCTCGCAGCTCGGCGTTCCAGTCTTCGATAAAGGCCAACCTGTCCGCCTGGCCGGCGTCGGTCAGGTTGGGCCACTCACCATCGTGGCCATGATTGCCGGCGGCCGTGGCAGCCACCGGATACAGGCGGAAGAAGTCGCCCAGGAACGCGTCAACACGCTCAGCGAACACGGCCATGTTTTCCTCCGATATTGCTGGAGTGTAGCGGGCGGACCCGACCGCGGATCGCCGATCGCATGCGTATTCGGTGCGTCCCGCCACCCCTCGGCCGTGAAGACACCGCGCGCGAAACCCCGACGCCCCCTCGACGCGCGCGCTAGCATCCGACCCAGCGACGCCGCCGCCCCGGCGCCGCCCAGCCTCGGAGGAATCGCTCATGCTCGACCTGCTAATCAAGGTCGCCGTGAACGCCGTTGCGCTACTCGCCGCGGCCAACGTCGTGCCTGAGTTCAAGCTGGTGTTCCACAACGACAATCCCGAAGACTGGGCCAAGATCTTGATCATCGCCCTCGTCTTCGCCCTGGTGAACAGCTACCTCAAGCCCATCCTCAAAGTCCTGGCCATGCCGATCGGGTTCCTCACGATGGGACTGATCGCCTTTGCGATCAACGCCGCGATGTTGCTCGGGACGGCATGGATCGTCAGTCAGGTCCAGCTCAATATCGGCTTCACCCTGGGCGGCTACCCGCCGCATTGGGGTTACGAGGCCATCGGCGTAGCGGTCGTCGGGTCGATCGTGATAAGCATAGTGGCCACGATCCTCGACCTGGTGCTCGCGCCGCGCAAAGTCATGGGCCTCTAGCCCGAAACTCGCGAGCGCGGGAGGCTGTCCCGACGGCGACGGACCCGCTAGGCTTTCGGCCATGTCCGTCACGCGCACCTCGTCGCCTCTTGAGTTGTTCGCCGCGTCCGCCGCGAACGCCGATTCCGGCAGGGCCACGGCCCGCACTCCTGGGGCGCTGACCGAACGCGAGCGCTTCCGCATGCAGCTGCGGCGCCGGCCGCTGCTTTTCGATGGCGCGATGGGCACGTTGCTGTACAGCCGCGGCATTCCCCAGCGGGCCTGCCTCGACGAGGTCGTGCTGACCCACTCCGAGGTCGTCTTCGAGATCCACCGCGAGTACCTCGAGGCGGGGGCCGACGCGATCGAGACGAACACATTCGGTGCGAACCGCTTCCGTCTCGCCGAGTTCGGCCTGGAGCAGCTGGCCGGGCAGATGAACCGGCGCGGCGCCCAGCTCGCCCGCGAGGCCCGGGACGTCGCCGGACGTGAGGCGCTCGTTGCCGGCACGATCGGGCCGCTCGGCGCGTCGCTCCGAATCCAGGATCGACCGCATCCCGGGCTCGCCCGGGCGGCATTCCGCGAGCAGGTCGAAGGGCTCCTCGAAGGCGGCGTCGACGTGCTCGTGTGCGACACCTTCGGCGACCTCGAGACGTTGCTGGCCGCGATCGAGGAAATCCAGCGCGCCTGCGACCTGCCCGTGATCGCGCAGATGACCTTCGGCGAGGACCTGCTGCTGGCCGACGGAACCACTCCCGCCGCCGCGGCGTCCGCGCTCACGGAGGCGGGCGTGGACGCCATCGGGGTCAATTGCGGGGCCGGTCCGCAGGCCTGTCTCGAGGCGCTGGTGCGGACCGGTCCGCCCAGTGCGCTCGTGGCCCGCTCTCTTCAGCCGAACGCGGGCCTCCCCCAGCGCATCGAAGGCCACCTCGTCTATTCGGCCGAGCCTGAGTACTTCGGCGAGATGGTGCCACGGATGATCGCCGCCGGCGCCACGATCGTCGGCGGCTGTTGCGGCACGACGCCCAGGCACACGGCCGCGATGCGGGCCGCCATCGACGCCATCGCCGGCGAGGGCCGCCGCGGAGTGGCAGTTGCCCCTCGCCCGGACGACGCGGAGCGCGAGAACGCGGCGGCGGCCACGCCGCGCACGCCGCGCCGCGAGCTCGGGGCCGAGGGTGAAGCGCCGCCGCCCACGACACTGGCCCGCAAGCTTGCCGAGGGCACGTTCGTCGTCTCGGTCGAGATCGACCCGCCGCGCTCGATCCGCATCGACCGCACCATCGAGGCCGCCCGGCTCCTGCAGCAGGCGGGCGTCGACCTGGTGAACATCAGCGACTCGGCCACAGGGCGAGTTCGAATGGGTGCCATGGCGGTGGCCTTCGGGATCCAGCACGACCTGGACCTCGAATGCCTGGTCCACCTGACGACGCGCGATCGAAACCTGATGGCTCTCGAGGCCGAACTGCTGGGAGCCCACGCCCTGGGCGTTCGAAACATCCTGGCGCTCACCGGCGACCCGCCTCGGGCCGCGGACCAGCTGACGACCACGGCGGTCTGGGATATCGACGCAATCGGCCTGATCGAGGTCATTCGGCGCCTGAACGCCGGCGAGGACCAGGCCGGCGCGGCCATCGGTCAGCCGGCCGGCTTCACCATCGCCTGCGCCCTCGACCCCACGAGCCCCGACCAGGACAAGGAGTGGACCCGCCTCGAGCGCAAGCTCGCCGCCGGCGCCGGCGTGATCATGACCCAGCCGCTCTACTCGGTGGACCAGGTGGAGGCGATGCTGGATCGGGCGCGCCGCATCTTCGGCCCGGGCGGCTTCCCAGTTCCGGTGCTGCTCGGCGTGCTGCCGCTCCACAGCTCCCGCCACGCCGAATTCCTGCACAACGAAGTGCCCGGCATCACGATCCCCGAGGAGCAGCGAGCCGCGATGCGCGAGGCCGGCGCCCGCAGCACCGAAGTCGGCCTCGAGATGGCCATGGACCTTCTCGAGCGCACCGAGGCGATGGTCCAGGGCACGTACATCATGCCCAGCTTCGGTCGCTACGAGCTTTCGGCCGAGCTCGTCCGAAGACTGCGCGCCCGAATGGCCACGAGGTCCGCGAAACAGGGATAGGGAGGGGACGCAATGAGGCTCAACCGCCAGCGGGTAGGCTCGTCCGCGTCCAGCAGCGGGGGCGGCGGGGGGTTCGGCGGTGGCGGTGGTGGCGGCGGCGGCTTCTAGCCGGACGCTGCCGCGTCGCGCGACGAGGCGCCGCGCCGAGCCCGGCGTCGGCTAAACTCAAGTCATGGGTGCTGTCGACACGATGGAAATGTTCTTTGAGCTGCTGAACAGCGGCGACCGCGAGGGCGCAGTCGCGCTGATGGACGAGAAGGCCGAGATGCGCGTTCACGTCAGCGGCAATGCCCGAACGCTACGGGGACTGCGGGAGATCGGCGGCTGGTTCCTCCGCGCCGAGCCCGGCTTTCGGATGATCCCCGGCGACGTGCGCGACATGGGCAACACTTACCAGGCAAACCTGTTGATCGTCCGCCCCGGCGTCCCCAGCCAGCAGCTGGATGCGAGCTTCCGCGTGGAAGCCGGCAAGATCACCGCCATCAACCTGACGCCCCGCTAACACACCGTCCTGGGCACACCGATCCGCCGGCAGCTGAGCTGGCTTCTTCCCCGACCGGGACTAGTAGCCCAGCGTGGTCGCGGGAGTGGGCGTGGGCTTCGGGGTCGGCGTCGGCTTCGGCGTCGGGGTCGGAGTCGGGGTCGAGGTCGGGGCTGGCGTCGGAGACGGGCTGGGCACCCAGGTCTGCCACGGGATATAGATGGTCATGCCCGAATAGATGATGTCGTAGTTGTGGCTCGCAAACGTCGACAGGGGGTTTGCCAGCTCCAGCTGCGCGAGAGAGATCCCGAACTTGCCGGCGATGCCACTCAGGCTCTTGTCCTTGGGCAAGACCGTGTACAGCATCAGGGTCTGGACGGCTGACGGCGACGGGCTGGGAGTGTCGGTTGCCACGGCCACGGCCCCGCTGGCACCGCTGGCGCCGAGCGACGGGCTGGCGCTCGAGTTCGAGCCGCCGCCGTTCTTTCCGGTCCATAGCGGGATGAAGACCAGGGCGACCATCACGATCGCGACACCGAGTGCCGCCAGCAGGAGTGGCTGGTTGTTATTCCTGTCCTCGTGTGCGCGCAGCCGCGGATAGTTGTCGAGGCGAGGCGGATTCTCCCAATCGGGGCGGGTGGGTCCGCGCCGGGCCATCGTGTACGCTTGAGTTCCCGAGCCCGAAGAGCTCGAGACTGCGGCCGGGCCAGTCACGGAAGCGACCGTCCGCTTGGGTGCGCCTTCGAAGCCCCACAGACCCGAACCCGGGTCTGAGGAGTGCGGCGGGACGGACCCTGCCTCGGCAGGAGTGGTCCGGCCACGGCTGGCAAGGAAGGCCGGAGACTCGACGGAGGCCACCCGCGCGGCCGTCACGGCGGGCTGATTCGTCTCGGCGGAACCCGCCGCGGAACCTTTGGTCGCAACCCCCGCGGCCTCCTGGCGCGCCCAATCGAGGAATATCGGGCACTGCGCGAAGGCGGCGGAGAGGCAGAACCGCTCCTGGTGCGGAAGGGCCCGTGGCTCGGGCTCAGCCGCAGCGAAGCAGCGGTGACCGTAGTCCGGGTGATCGGCTCGGTGATCTCGGTCGTCCTCGAAGGCGACAAACGGGCAAGCCGCATGTCCCTCCTGGAACGACGTGACAGTCTCGTCGCTCATTGGATAGATCATACCTGCGCCGGGCGGGGCCTGTCTCGCCCGTGTTGGCGCTCGCGTCAAAATGGCGCTTGAGTGAGGTCCGGTGCGCTGAAGATGGGTCCGGCGACGGATCTCCCAGCGTGGTCCGGCCGAATCGGCGACCGGCTCCAGGTGCTGATTCGCCACTCCCGGCAGGTTGTCCACGGACGATTCGCCTCACCGGGAGGTCAACAAGGATCTCCCCCGACGCGCCGTCCCGACTGAATATCCTGCTCACGGCCACTGCCGCCGGCCGCCGCAGCCCCCCGCCTGGCGCCGGACGCCGCGTGCGGCAGCACTCCACCAACGTTCTCGCCGCCGGCTCCTGAGCCCGTCGGACGGGCGATCTACGGGGCCTGACAGGCGGAAAGGGGCTAGTCCGGCAACCGCCGGGCCACCGTCCGGACGCGGTCGCAGGTGGACACGGGCGGCTTTGCGCTACCCTGTGGGCCGACAACCCTCGAGGAGGACATGATGCACGCCCATTCTCCAGCCCGCCGATCCCGCGAACGCAGAGCGGCTCGCTCGGCGTCGCTCGGGCTGATCGCCATGCTGGTGCTCGGCGCCGCGCTCGCAGGTTGCTCCGGCGCCACCAAGACGCCGAAGGTCCTTTTTGTGACCCCAACTCCGCCGGTCACGCCCTCGCCGACGCCCTCGCCGACGCCCTCGCCCACGATCCAGGTCACCCCGTCGCCGACCCCCAAGCCGTCGCCGACCCCCAAGCCGCCGCCGACCATCGGGCCGTGCTACGGGAGCAACCTCCAGATCACCATCATGCTGCAGGGCGGATTGGCCTGGCAGAGCGGGACCGGTCACGAGATGGCCACCTTCCAGCTCAAGAACACCAGCTCGGCGTCCTGCGTCATCGCGTCCAAGAGCCAGCCCCTCCTCCTCAACGGCAACAGCGCGATCCTGATCAGTGGCGCAGCCCCGGGATCCTCGCCGATGCTGATGCTCGCCCCGAACGCCACGATGATGGCCTCGGTTCAGACGTCGAACCTGTGCGCCGCCCCGCCGATCGTGGCCCCGGTCCAGGTTGGGTTCGTGATGCCCGGAACGGGCCTGGTCATCGCCGCCCCCGCGTCCCCGACAGACCTCGGCGGCGTCCCATCGTGCATGGGCGACAACACCGTTCCGGCGGGCGACATCGAAATGACCTCCTGGGCTCCGTAGAGGTTCGGCTCGCTGGTCCCGATCGCCGGGCCGGCGAGCCCCAGGCCAGGGCGACGACGGGCACCCGCAATTCGATGTGCGTGAGCGAGGAGCGCCGCTGCCAACGCAGGAATCGGCCGGCTGAGCGGCGGGCGAGCTATGCCCCGGCCTGGTCGAGAGCCGACTGAACCGACTGCAGGTAGGCCATGCTCGTGTAGGTCGCGCCCGAGATCGTGTTGACCTGGGCGCTTTGGGCCGCCAGCACCTCGCTGCGCAGCTGGGGCGCCGCGTACTGGCCGATCTGCTGCGAGCGGATCTGGCCGCCGGGCAGCTGGAGGGTCTGCACGTCGGTGATCTTGCCGTTCTGCATCGTCACCTGAACCTGCACGGTGCCGAAGGGGATCTGGACGGCCTGCCCGGTCAGCTGCCCGGTGTAGGTGCTCTTCAAGCCGGTCCCGGAGCCCGACCCCGAGGTGGTGCCGTTCGAGTTGAGGGTGGTTCCGCCGTTCGAGTTGAGGGTGGTTCCGCCGTTCGAGTTAACGGTGACGAGCCCGGTGGAGCTGGGCGTCTTGAAGCTGAGGATCAGGGCCAGCGCGAGGGCGGCCAGAGCTCCTCCGATCACTCCGCGTTTGGGCAGGAGGTTCATTCGTGCGGTCCTCAGAAGTTGAAGCGTTCGTAATGGATCTGCGACTCGGCGATCCGGAGCCAGTGGAGCCCGCTCAGGACGCGCTCCATCATCCCGGCCGGCCCGCAGACGTAGATGTCCCGGTCGTAGACGTCCGGAACCAGGCGGCGAAGCGCCCTCGGGTCGAGCGGATCGGACGGCATCTCGCGAGAGCCGCGGCGACCGACCAGGTAGTGGACGGTGGCTCCCCGCAGGCTGGCCAGCTCGTCCAGCTCGTTGCGGAAGACCACCTCGTTCTCGTGGCTCGCCCGGTAGACCAGGGTCAGGTTCCCGCGCGCGGCCGGGAGCTCCTCGAGGAGCGCGCGGAGCGGCGTGATGCCAATCCCGCCGGCGATGAACAGGACTCGCGGCCTGGTCCGGGTCGCGCCGGTGAAGACGCCGTACGGGCCCTCGACGAAGACCGACGTGCCGACGCGGACATGCTGCAGGAGCCTGGTGTAGTCGCCCAGATTCTTGATCGTGAAGCGCAGGTACTTGCCGTTGGGGGCCGCCGAGATCGAGAAGGGATGAGCCCGCCACCAGCCGTTCGACGTCATGAACCGGAGCCGGAACCACTGGCCGGCCCGGACCGGGAGCTGGTCGAGATCCCTGCCGATGAGGTAGATGGACACGACGTCCGGACCCTCCTTGACAACGTTGGCGACGCGGAGGCGGTGGCGCCAGGAGACCGAGATCGGCTGGCCGAAGCGGAAGACGAACAGCAGCCCGAAGGCCAGGATGTACAGAGCGATCCAGTAGACGCGCGCAACCGGATCGGTGGCGAAATCGACGCCGACGAAGAGCTGGTGCAGGAAGCTGAGGGCGATGGCGAGGTACGTGTAGAGATGGATTGCGTACCAGGTTTCGTACGAGGCCATCCGGCGGGCCGCCCGCACGGACGTGATGCCGACAAGGATGAACAGGACCAACCCGATCCCGGACCACAGGACGTAGGGATAGACCGTGAGGAGATTGATCGCCTCGTTGATCGGGCCGCTGCCGTCCGCCATGCCATAGCCGACGGTCGTGAAGACGAAGTGGGCGACGAGCAGCCAGATCGCACTGAAGCCGACCCAGCGGTGGGCGGCAACGAGGCGGTCCTGGCCGAAGATCTGGTCAAGCCAGGGGCTGCGCGACATGAGGACGAGCTGGATCAGGACCAGGTATGTGCCGTACAGCGCTGCGAGCTCGCCGATTGCGGTCACGATGCCGGCGGACGTCGCCAGCTCGTGCAGACCACCGTGGCGGACCCACATCGCCAGGATCACGAAGGCGTTCCCGCCCAGGAGGGCGTAGACGTCGTAATCCTTGATCGGCCAGACCCGGGGCGCCGGGACGCGGCGAGCTTTCCGGGCGGGAGCCGCGTAGGCCACGCCCGCGGAAGGGTTCGCAGCCGCGGCCGCCGTGCCGGCGCTCGCCGTCGAGAGAGTCGCGTCGCTGGCAGGGGTCGGACCGTTCATCGAGTGGAGGTTGCTCCCTGGCTTCTGCAGCTCGGTGATCTCCGTGCCCGGCCAAGAGTATGCACGGCCGCTTCGACACAGATGCTGGGTTCGCAATCTGTAGTCAGACTGAAATTCTTATGCAGGAAGTATGGGTTTTCCGTGGAGGCGGCGCGCCGGAATCGAGTCCCAGGTTCCGATTTCCCAGGCAGCCGGATCGGCGGGCCGATCGGCCGTGGCGCGGCGTCCGGATCGGAACGGCCGCCTGATTGACACGGCGCGCGGAGCCCTCAACACTTGCACACGGTCGAGGCCCAGCGAAGCTGCCTGCTAATCCCCGCCTCGCCCGACGTCCCGTGCTGGGAGGAGACCCGATGTCCCTGGTCACACACTGGCTGAAGCCCACCACTACCGTCTACGCCCATTGCGACGTTCCGTGCGGAATCTACGACCCACACCAAGCCGAACTGGCCGCCCGAACCGTGGCCCGCATGGTCGAGCTCCTCGGCCAGCTGCCCAAGGAGAACCCGACCGAGGCGGATCGCCAGAAGTTCGTCCGCTGCGTCGCCGTGAAGGAGCAGCACGCCGAGATCGTGAAGCACGAGATCCAGGTCATCTGGAGCGACTACTTCAAGCCCGAGCACCTGGAGCGCTACCCGGACATCCACGATCGAACCTGGAAGATCCTCAAGCTCGCCAGCAAGAATAAGCAGAACATCGACGCTCAGGCCGCCGCCGAGCTGGAAGCCGCGGTCAAGGAGTTCGCCGACATCTTCTGGTCGACCAAGAAGTAGCCGACCGAGCGGCAGCCGCACAGTCCGGGGGGAGCCGCCCATGAGCATCGCCGACACGTGGCGCCGGCTCCGGCGCGGGCCGTGGCGCGTGGCCGTGGCTGAGGAGAGCATGACGCCGGCACTCGAGCCGGGCGATTGGCTGCTTCTCGATCCTGCGCCACGCCGCTGGCCCCGGCGCGGGAGCGTCGTCGTGGTACGCCAGCCCGGGACCGGCCAGCTGGCCATCAAGCGATTGGCAGCCGGTCCCGGCGACGTCGTGCTGGCTGGGACCGAGTACGTCAAGCTCGGCGACGAGGCGTGGCTGCTCGGCGACGGCGGCGGCCATTCCGTCGACTCGCGGCACTACGGCCCGGTGCCGCTGGACGCGCTGGTGGGGCGGGCGTGGTTCCGCTACTGGCCGCCGCGCCGGATCGGGCTAATCCCGCGGCGCCGCGCCAGCAGCGCCAGGGCGCGTGCCAGCATCGCCTCGAAGGGCAAGCTCCGGAAGTAGCGATGCCCGCCGGGTGCGCGGCGCCCGAGCGACGGTGCCGGGAAACCCGCGGCCCGCGGCCCTCGCCTCAGGCTCTGCCGATCAGCTCGCGGGCGGCCAGCTCGATCATGCCGTGGTCGCGCGGCAGCAGGTCCTGCAGCATGATCCGTTCCGCTCCCGCCGCCGCAAAATGAGCGACCATGACCCGCGCCTGATCGGGCGTCCCGACGATCCAGCGCGGCCGGTGCTCGTCCAGCCAGGCCACCGCGTCGGTACCCGAGTCGCCGACCATGGCCAGCAGGTCATGCACGCGCCGCTCGAGCTCGGCCTGGTCGGCACCGATAAGGAAGCCGGCCATCACGGACCGGCGCATGGTGGCCGGATCACGGCCGATCTTCCGGCATTCGTCGTCCAGCAGAGCGAACTTGCCCCTGCACTCGGCCGGGTCGGCGCCCGACATGTTGTACTCGTCCGCGTAGCTGGCGGCCAGACGGAGCGATCTCGGTCTGCCCTCACCGCCGACGATGATCGGCGGACGGGGTCGCTGGACCGGCTTGGGATGGAAGCCGGCGTCCACGACCGAAACCTGCCTTCCCACGAACGACCAGCCGTCGGGCTCCTCCCACAGGCCGTGAAGCATCTGCAGCTCGTCCTCCATCAGGTCGGCCCGTCTGGCAATCTCGGGAAAGGGCAGGCCGAGCTGACTGTGCTCCGCGCCGTTCCAACCGGCGCCCACGCCGACCTCGACGCGGCCTCCGCTCATCTCGTCGACCGTGGTCACGACCTTGGCGAACGAGCCGGGATGGCGGAACGTGACGGGCGAGACCAGCGTGCCGAGTCGGATGCGCTCGGTTTCGCGGGCGATGCCCGCCAGGACCGTCCAGGCGTCGGTCGTTGGTTTGTTCGCCGGGCCGGGGAAGCTGCGGTAGTGATCCGAGCGAAACAGAGCCTCGAAGCCGAGCCTTTCGGCCAGCCTGGCGATCTCCAGCTGCTCCAGGTAGGTCAGCCCCTGCTGGGGCTCCAGCATTAGCGCGAAGCGCATTGCATCCTCCAGCGCCGCGATACCCCGAGAAGACGACGGGGAGCCGCCGTGGAGGATCATGCATCCGACCCGGCGATGCTGCAAAGGCGATGCAGAAAGTCTCGCTTCGGGCTAGACTGCGCGCGTCCGTATGGGGGCGGATCCCTTTCGGGCATCGTCGTCAGGCGAAAGCTGTGCATTCTCCTCAGGCGGGCCGGCTCCCCCTCACCGGCCCGCCTTCCTT
>PLOC01000006.1 GCA_003141955.1 Chloroflexota bacterium | reverse complement strand
GACCCTTTCAAGGTTGAGATCAGCGGTTCGAATCCGCTTGGGGGCACCACTCTTCCACGCTCAATCCGAGCCTTCGCGGCTTGTTCCCTCGACTTCCGCGGGGGTTTCGTGCTCACCGCGTGCCCGTAGCGTGCCCGATGCCGCACGGGCCTCCTCTGCCAGAAGGCTCAATTGGTCGGCTATGTGTCGGTCTCGGTCTGCGGTTGCGTGCTGGTAGATCAGCGCTGCGCGGACGCTGGCGTGACCCATTCGTGCCATCAGCTCGCGAAGACTTGCTCCCGTAGCAGCGGCGAGGGTATTGCCGCTGTGACGAAGGTCGTGAAAGTGCAGACCCTCGACGCCGGCCCTGGCTGTGGCTCGTTGCCAAATGCGGTTGAAGTTGGTGCGCCGAGGCGTCACCCCCGACGGGCCGACGAACACCCGGCCATCGCTGCCGGGCTCCGCATAGCGCGAGAGGTGATCCCGTAGGTCCGGGATGATCGCCTCCGGAATCGCGACCCGTCGTCTTCCAGCAGCCGTCTTGGGAGGTGACAGTTCAAGCCTGCCATCTAGCCTCTCGCCCACCGAAGCCTCGATGCTGACAATCCGAGCGTCGAGATCGATATGGCGGCGGCGAAGCGCCATCGTCTCGCCCCAGCGAAGGCTGGCGAAAGTGGTCAGCAACACCAGCGCCCGATACCTGGGCTCGATGGCGTCCGATATCGCATACACCTGCTCCACGGTCGCCACCGGCCGCTCAGGCGCAGGCTCCCGACCGGCGCCCTTGATTTGGCAAGGGCTCCGCCTGATCATCCCGTCGCTCGCCGCTGTCGCCATCATGGCCGACAGCAACCGATAGGTGCGGGCAACGGTGGGTTCGCCAACGCCTGCATCCAGAAGGCTACGCCGCCACGAACGCACGGTCGCTGGCGTGATCTCCCCAAGCGACAGGTTTCCGAGGCCAGGTAGAACATGGCGGCGGAACAAGCCTTGGTACAGTTCGACAGTCCCGGCGCGGAGGTTCGGCCGTTCGTCTATCCAGCGAGCGCCGAACTCGGCCATCGGAACGAGGCCGGCGTCGGGGTTGATCCAGCTTCCTCCGGATATCTCGGTCTCAGCCCTCGAGAGCCACGTTTCTGCGTCGTGCTTTCGCTCAAACGTTGTGTTCGCAGCCCGCCGTTGGCCGGTGAGAGGGTCTTCGTAGCGGGCCTGATATCGACCCGACGGCAGCCGTCGTATGCTCCCGAAACTCCGCCGTTTCATGGGGCCCGTCCTTGCCCGTGTCGGCGAATCGTCGGCAGCGGGTCAACCGTTCCCGCCGCCACGTAAGCGGCGATGGCGCGTTCTGGGATACGAACGTGCCGACCGAAACGTACGAACTCGATCCGCCGCTCGGCGATGAGCCGGCGAGGGAAGCGCTCCGACGTGTTGAATACGGCCGCCGCCTCAGCGATCGTGAGGAACCTGTCCCGATGGGAGGCGCTGCTATGCGCATTCATGGACGGCCTCCCGTTTCGTGCGGGCTGACCACGGCTCGGGCCGCCCCAGCGAATGAGAACCTCCCGACCACCAGGGCCGAAGGTCGGTTGCGCAACGAGTCGTCGGCATCGCCTCGTGCTATCAGCGCCAGCTCGGCCCGGTATCGCATTCGGGCGGATCGAAGCTCTCCGAAGGTGACTGAGTAGCGCCGCGCCTTGGTCAGGAAGTGACCGCGAAAGCCGAGCATGTGGGCCCACTCTCGAAGCCGAAGATGCTCGAACTCCGGGAGGCCCCCGATGCCCCAGCAGGCGACCATGAGCCGGCGGGCATGATCGGAAACGGCCAGATGTGCGATCTCGAACTCTGAGCGGATGCGACGGTCGAGCCCACCCGCGCTCTCGGCTGCCTTCGTGGCGTACTTGGCCACATAGCCCGAGACTGCAGCATCGGAGTCCTCGCCCTCGTCGCCGGGACGAATCGCCCGGACGTGCATCTGTGCACCCCAGCGGATCGAGAGTCTTCCGCCGTCTGGCCGCGTGATCGAGAGCGATGTTCGCGCCGCCGCCCGGGCGACGACATCCGCCAGCAGCTCCGTCGTCGCCCCGTCCGGCGGCGCCTCGACTCTCTGATCGGGGCCATCGAGCCGGAAGATGACGTGCAGATGGACGAGCCCTCGGCGCTGGAACTCGGCGACCTTGGCGAAGCGGATGCGGCAAGATCCTTGCGGGATCGCGGCAGAGAGCCCAACTCTCGAGGCGAGGACCCGGGGCAGGTTGGTGATCGTCCTGCGCCAAAGGACGGGCATGAAGGCATTCCACAGCACCGCCCCCTCGTAGTCGAAGCAGTCGGGACAGATGGCCTGCCCGAGAGCGGGATCGAGCTCGTCGTGCCGGAGACGGCAGGTAGCCGCCCTGCCATGAGAACAGATCGGATCGTCCCGCCTCTGCCGGCAAGGCAGCACGACTCCTGCTCGAACCACCCTGCGATGGACCGAACCGAACGAGGGAGCGGTGAAGGTGGCGAAGACGCGAGGATGGTCGGCCAGCGCACTTGGTACGCCCTTGGCTTCGTCGCCGGCGAGTCCAGCCCGTGTCAGGGCGAAAGCGTCTCCGCGATACACGTGCGAGCAGGCAGGGCAGCGAGACGCTCTGCGGTTCCGGCAGGGCAGAAGAACGACACCAGTCGGTTCCTGGTCGCTGCCGTATCGGTCGATGATTTCGCCTGTCTCTCGATCGATCGTGAGTCGCTCGCCGACCAGAGCGATGGGCGAGGAGCACTCGTTCGTTCGCTTGAGCTGTTCGAGAACGGCGGGAGCGTCCGTCCCGTATCGGGCAGCCAGAGCACTGAGAGACGAGGGGAGCGAACTTGGGGCTTCCATCAGCGCACCGTCCGCACGGCTCCGAGACCGAAGCGGAACAACCCAGCGACGGCGACCAGGCCTAGTGGGGCGAGAGGGCGGTGTCGAAGGGGGATTGCCAAAAGAGACCGGGAGGTATCGTTCCCGGCGCAGGCAGGTACACTCATTGAGCCATTCCTTATCTCTCCAGATGGGATTGGTTAGCGACGCGGGGCGGGCTTTCGTTTTGTAGGCTTAGGCCCGCCCCGTGTCGGGTTCATGACGCTAGGCACCGCTCCCGGCGGCCACTGGCCGAGGCGCTGTTCTGGGAGCACGGAGTCCCGAGGCGCGATAGGAGTAGGCGATCTTTGGGCGCGCGCCGGTCACGATGTAGGGCGTGACCGAGAGGCCGTCGAACTCGACGGGCCGGAACGGCGAACCTGGCTGCGAGTCAGGCAGGACCGGCTGGGTCCGGGCAGCGATCTTGACCTTGAGCAACCTGGTCCGAGCTTCGGGATCGGGGTCGACCACCTCGACCGACCAGACTGGGTCGCCTGTCTCCTTGTCTCGGGCCTGAACCCTGTTCTCCGGCGTCGAAGCGTCGAAGTCGATCACCGCCTCGACCGGCCCGACTGCCAGCGTCCCTTTCGGGAAGACGTCGGGGAAGCTGACTGGGATTCGATTACCGATGGGCATTCTTGCCTTCCTTCTGCTGTGCGACCGCACCAACATGGTGCGTGGTCTACGGTAGGAGCGTGGGAACCCACGCCTGGGGCTGAGTGACTCGGGATGCCCTCCTTTCTCTTCAGGCGCTCGCGACATGCGTTCCGGCGCCAGGCTTAGCCTCGTCCCGGAACGACTTGACGAATGCGTCGACGTTCTCCGTCTCGGCCGAACTGAGATCTAGACCCTGGGACCGGAACCAGCCGAGGATTGGCCGAAGGGCGCGAAGCCGCTCGAACTCCGTGGTGCCGATCAGGGTCGCCGCATACGTGTCCCGGCCGGCGATTGTGACGACATAGCCCAGGCGACTGACCTTCGCCATGTACGTCTCCATGTCGCTGCGCAGAGCCGTGATGGAGACGATGGTCGCGAGGTATCCGATGATCGGCCGCGTCCGTCGGTTGAGCGTTCGCTTCGCGCTCTCCGACACCCGTTGGCTGCCGCGGACGATCTCGGGCAGCTGATCGAGCCCCTCGGCGGCCTCGACGTAGATGCCCGCGCCGCGAAGCATCGCCAAGCCCTGCTCCGCGCGCGCGTATGTGTCTGCCTCTTTGAACGAGATCAGGATGGCGACCGGCAAGCCCCGATCAAGGACGATCCTAGGATCGCCTCCGCGCGTGAGCTCCTCCGCCAGAACGCGCATCCGTTCCCGGAAGTCCTTCAGGCTTATCGCACGCAGCTGTCCGCCGAGCATACGCGCCTCTCCTCTCAGGTTCCTTGCCACTGCCTCGGCATCTCCGAGGCCTTGGCGCGGCTATGTTCCTCTAATGGCGGCTCCGCGTCAAGCTCTACGTATGACAGAGTTGGTGTGTCGTTGGAGTAACCGACACGATACGATCCGGCTTGTGACAACTTTCCTTACTGCATCAAGGCCGTGCTCCGCGCCGCGCACCATGGTCCGCCGACCGACTGAGAGCGCCAGGCGGGACGGAGTTTTGCGGGTATCGCGGCTTTGTCCACACTGTCCACACAGGCCCACGCTCAGGGAATTGGAACGGTCGTGCTGTGTGGACAGATTGCCTCCGGTGGCTGGATGGTGGAACTGGCCCCTTTGCGTCAGACTACGGCGAGGTGGGGAGCCTGCATTTTCTGCCCGCCCCAGGGGTCCCAACCTCTTGCGTCGGCAGCTGCCCGCAGCTACCATGTGGCTAGAACATAGGTTCGGAATACCGAGGAGTCCCAGATAGAAGCGCACGACCTGCCGTCCCCTGACAGGCTGTATAGGACGGCCATACTCGACGGATTTGAGGAGCGGGACCGACCGTTTCCTTGGCGTGCGCGTCGGGACCCGTACGCGGTTCTGGTGGGGGAAGTTCTGCTGCAGCGAACCCGCGGGGAGAATGCCATTGGGGTTTATCGGTCGTTCTTGCGTCATTGGCCCAACCCCGACGCATTGGCTCGGGCTCGGGTCGGGACAATCGAAGCCGTTATCAGACCGCTTGGGCTCGTGAGAAGGGCGGCTGTCCTGAAGCGTTTGGGCCAGGCGTTGGTCGCCATCGGCTCGGTTCCCGAGAGCCCCGATGCACTAGACCGTCTGCCCGGCGTTGGCCCGTATGCCGCCCACTCGGTGCAAGTGTTCGCCCGAGACCAGGACCTGCCGGTCGTCGATTGGGTGATTGCGAGAGTGCTGCGCAGGTTCTTCGGACTTGAGGACGGAAGGCGTCCGAACCAGGACGCCGAACTATGGGGACTGGCTGCCCGTCTTGCCAGCGGAGGACAGGCACGCAGGCTTTGGCTCGGGACTCTCGACTTCGCGGCGGCAGTCTGCACACCGCGTCCGAAGTGTCACCTCTGCCCGCTGAGTGCAGCTTGCTGCTCGTCTGAACTTGGAGCCACGGCATGACCATTCTTGATCGACCGCCAACCGTGTCGCGCAAGTCGTCCAAGGCGAGCAAGCCCAAGCTAATCGACCTGTTCTCCGGGGCCGGCGGATTGACGGTCGGCTTCCGTGCTGCTGGCTTTGAGCCGGTCTATGCCGTGGAAATCGAGCCCGCCGCAGCTAGGACTTACGAGGCTAATTTCGGAGCCCATGTCCACACCGGCCCAATTGAAGATGTTCAGACGTTCCCTGCAGCTGACGTGATCATCGGGGGTCCCCCATGCCAGGGCTTCAGCCCCCTAGGTCGGGACCGCGACCAGCACTCACGCGTCGCCATGAACGGGCTGTGGAAGGAATACCTCCGAGCCGTTCGTCAGGTCCGACCTGAGGTATTCGTTATCGAGAACGTTCCCGAGTTTCTCAAGTCAGATCAGTTCGCGACACTTCTGGACACGTTCGCTAGCGACCCGGAATTGCAGGGCTACGAGATCGAGTATCGAGTGCTGAACGCCGCAGACTACGGAGTGCCCCAACGGCGACGCCGGGGCATCACCATAGGTTCGCGAGTCGGCCCCCCCATNNCATATGGCCGGTAAAGACGCACGGACCCGAGGCCGATCCGCCGCGACCGTATGCCGGCGTCCGCGAAGCCATCGGCGATCTGCCGCTTGAGCCCACGGGCCAAGACCTGCACTGGGGACGTAACCCGCTTCCTAGCTCGCTTGAGCGATATCGGGCCGTGCCCGAGGGAGGGGGCAGGTTTGACCTTGCTGCCAATCGTCCGGATCTGTTGCCGGACTGCTGGCGCAACAAGAAATCGGGCACTACCGATGTATTCGGTCGTCTGTGGTGGGATCAGCCTTCGCTCACCATTCGCACGGAGTTCTTCAAGCCTGAAAAGGGTCGCTATCTCCATCCGCAGGCCCACAGGCCGATTACGCATCGCGAGGCGGCGCGGCTGCAGACTTTCCCTGACGACTTTGTGTTTACAGGTAGCCGGATCGAAATTGCTCGCCAGATCGGCAATGCTGTCCCCCCGCGGTTAGCAGAGGCGGTTGCGCGCGCAGTCATGCTGCGACTCCCTGCACGGCTGTAAGCTCTGCCTTCTGGTACCCAGCCGCAACGCCGGGGGTAAGCGAACGTGGCAAGCAACGGCTCCAAAGAACGCATCAGGCAGTTCCTCCTCGCCAACGTCGGGAAAGTTGTTACATCACACGAGTTGCGGGACGCCGCCGGAACAGACGTGAGCGAGTGGGCGCGCCGGGTGCGCGAGTTGCGTGAGGATGAGGGATGGCTAATCCTCACCCACAATGACTCGGCAGCCCTGAAGCCCGGCCAATACCTTCTCGAGGAGAAGCCGCCCGAACGAAGGGTGTCCTTTGGGCGGGGCATCTCCATCAAGCTGCGGGCCGAAGTCCTAGACCGGAACGGTTTCACTTGTCAGATGTGCGGCAAGACCCCCGGCGAGATCGACCCGGACACTGGCCGCAAGGTGCGGCTCCATCTTGGCCACATCAAGGACAAGAGCCTGGGCGGCAAGGATGAACTGTCGAACCTTCGCGCTCTTTGCTCGACGTGCAACCAAGGGGCGAAGAACGTGACTTCTGAGAAGCCAACGACGATTTGGCTCCTCAGCCAAGTCAGGCGCGCCGGTCAGGACGAACAGCGTGCCGTGTTCGAGTGGCTCCGGACCAAGTTCGGCGAGTAGGAGCCGGTTGCCACCACCCTCGTTCGAGGGTTCGATTCCGATAACCTTCGCGGTCGCATATTCCTTCGGCCCGGTCACTACCCCCTCAGTGTCCGGGCCGTTCTCTGTCTTGGGAAATCGACACTACGCCACGTTGGCCCTCGCTCAGGTCTCTGGAACGATCTCGTATGTCAGGTGGAAAGTGTGGCCGCCACTCCTCTCGCCCCCGACCATATCCAACAGATACCGTGAACTGCGCCGGCACGGCCCCCGCGAACGCATGAGCGCGGGCCTCCTGCGTCAGATGCACCTTGAGCGCGCGGAACCCTGACGCCTTACGTCGCTCGAAGTGCTCGCCCCACCGGACAACCAGCTCGCGTCCACTGGATCCCTCAACCGTGACCGAGACTCGCGCCGCGGCGCGGCCGACGGCCTCCGCGAGCAGCTCCGCCGTCGCCCACGCCGTCGGCGCGGATTCGGGACCGTCGGGTCCGTCGAGCCGGATCACCGCGTGGACATGCACGACGCCACGCGGTCAAGACCGTCTGATCCGGGTATGCACTTGCCAAGAGGGCGCTCTGAGCAACGGCTGGCGTGCCGATCGAGGACACGATCTCGTATGTCAGTCGGAAAGCGGAGCCACTCCTCTCGGGCTCCGACACTTCAGCCCGTGCGTGCCCTCCGCGTGCCCGTACGGGAGGGCCCACGCGGTCAGCTGCGGTCCTTCATGCGCGAAACCACACCTCCCGGTGGACTACTCGCGCTCCGCTCGGCTCGGCACGGGTCGGCGACACATCTTTCAAGGTTGAGATCAGGGGT
>PLOC01000078.1 GCA_003141955.1 Chloroflexota bacterium | reverse complement strand
GACGTTTGGCCCTTCCCGGCGATGCTGATCCCCGCCGGTACTATGGCCGCTGCTGACTCCTGACCGGTCCATCGCCACCTTGCGATGAGGACGGCCGGATCGCTCCGGCACCCGGCGAGGCCTCCCCGGATAAGGGCAGCCGCTTTCGCTCCAGCCCCGCCGCATCTACCTGACAGCCCTTTGGTGGTCGCGGACTTCACCGTGTCTTGCCGGCTCATCCGGGCTGCCCAGCCTCGTATGCGGTTCGTGTTCCTCGGGTCGGAGCTTTGCCTCGGGCTTCCTTCCGACCCCACCTCACGGTGACGCCGTTGCCTCCGGCTAGAGGTTCGTACCACCTACATCCTCAAAGGACTTTCACCTTCAAGCTGCTGCCCATGCCGGGCGTACATTGAAAGAGCCCGGCGAAATCGCCGGGCTCTCGTCTTGCGCTGTGGCCTTTCGGCCGGGTGCTACCCGCGACGGGCAGTGAAGCAGTCGCTGCAGTAGACCGGCTTGGCGCCGCTCGGCCGGAACGGGACCTGGGCCTCGCGGCCGCAGCTCGAGCACGTGGCCGAGAACATCTCACGCGGACCGGAGGAGTAGCCACCGCGGCCGCCGCCACTGCCACCCATGTGAGATCCACCACCGAAATCACCGCGCTGGGCCTTGCGGGCGGCGCGGCACGAGGGGCAGCGGCGCGGCTCGCTGAACTGTCGCTCAGCGAAGAAGGCCTGCTCGCTCGCACTGAAGACGAACTCCTGGTTGCAATCCTGGCAAACCAGGGTCTTGTCCGACGCGTACAAAGAACGCTCCTTGCTCATGCGGCCTCAGCGACACGTCTGTCTCGCCGAGAACCGTTGAGAGGAGCGATCGTGGCAGCCGCTGGATTCGGGGCCTATTGGCCCGTTGGCCGGAGCGTACACGTATCGCAGGCGCTTTGTCTACTGTCTCAGTACATGACCGCCATGCCGCCGCCGGCCGTCTTGGCGCGGTACATCGCCTCGTCTGCGTGCCTGACCAGAGCCACTCCATCACCGCCTGCCGGGCGCTGCCAGGCGACACCGACGCTGGCACCCACCTGAAGCCGGAATGCGGACCTATCGGAAAGAGCGCTGATGATTCGTTCGGCCACCATCTGCGCTTCCGTCTCGATGACGTTTGGCAGGATGACGGCGAATTCGTCGCCGCCCATTCGGGCTATGTCGTCGGTTTCGCGAACCACATCTCTGAGCCGATCCGCGACGGCGACCAGCATCTCGTCGCCCACGTCGTGGCCGAATATGTCGTTGACCTCCTTGAAGTGGTCCAGGTCGATCCAGACCACCGCCACGCCTCGCTCGCCGACTCGAAGGGCGTGGTCCAGGCGCTCGCCGAACATGATGCGATTGGCCAGGCCGGTGAGCGGATCGTGCATGGCCCGGTATGCCAGCTCGGCCTGCAGGCGCTCCTGTTCGCGCAGCAGGCTCTGGAGTTCGCGGTTCGCGCCGCCGAGCTCGGTGTTGGCGGCCTCCAGCTCGGCGTTGGCGTGCTCGAACTCGCGAGTTCGCTCGTCCACACGGCATTCGAGCTCCCCGGCCAGCCGGCGCAGCTCGTCCTCGGCCCGCTGACGCTCGGCGATCTTCCAGACCACGTCCATCATCTGGGTCAGCTGGCTGACGTCCGCATCCGTGTACGCGGTCTGTTTGTTGGCGACGCCCGCGACGGCGACGATCTTGCCGCGGCTGATGACCGGGATGGTCATGAACCGGGTCAGCGGCGCGTGCCCCTCCGGATACCCGCGCCTGAGCGGATTCGGGGCTGCGAAGTTGTTGACCACGATCGGCCGGCGCTGGCGCACGGCCTCGCCCCATATGCCGACGTCGGAAAGCCGGCGCGTCTGGGGCCGGTCGCCGATGCGACAGGCGTCCATCACCGCCCTGGACCAGGCATGACGAACGAACTGCTGCGTCTCCGCGCTGTAGTAGTAGATGTGGCCGTAGAGGCTGTCGCTCAGTGCAACGATCTCCTCCAGCGTCGCATCCAGGAGCTCCGGGAGGCTCTTGCTCTCCACTTCCGAGAGCCGAACGAGCGCCCGAAGCCGGGCCTCCTCGGCGCGGCGGGTCTCCTCGGCGCGCTTTCGGGCCGAGATGTCGCGCATGATCGACTGGCGCTCGCCGTCGGGAAGCGAGGCGACGCTGACGTCGATCGGGATGCTGGAGCCGTCCTTGCGGCGGAGCAGGCGCTCGAACCGGACGGTCGCTCCGGCGGGCACCTCCGCCAGGCGCCGGCGGCCGACCTCGCGCTCCTCGGGCATGTACGTTTCGAGCAGGACCAAGCCGACGATCTCGTCGGGGCCGTAGCCGGTCAGCTCGCACGAACGGGAGTTGGCCAGGGTTACGAGCCCTCGGCCATCGACGACCAGGATCCCGTCGGCGGCCTGCTCGATCAGGATCCGGAAGTGGCGCTCGCTGTCGGCCAGCGCCTCGAGGATCGGGTCGAGGCGGGGCAAGGCGATCGCGGGCGCCGGCGCCCGCTCCAGGGCGTGCAGCGCGGGCAGGGAGACAGGAGCGACGCCACCGCCCGATCGACGGCGAGCCGAGGCGGCCCGCCGGCGCGGCAGCGCCGGCGCGGGACGCCGGTGCCCCCGCGAGTCGAACCATGGTCGCCGAGCCCATCCTTTCGCGAATCGGTCGCTCTAGGCGTCGGCCCCGGCGGGCACGACTTGACCGCGCCGCGAATGGTGGGACAGGCCAAAAGTACGGGCGCCCATGGCGATGATGGCGCTAGAGGGGCATCCCCTTCTCGAGGAATTCGAAGGCTCGATCGAGCTGGGACATCATGTCGATCGATCCGTCTTCCAGCATGGGTATCAGCGCGGCCATCATGGCACCCATGACGGCGCCGCCAAAGATCTTCAGCTCGAAGTCGTCCGCCGGCCGGCCCAGTCGCACGGCCAGTTCGTCGGTGACCATCTTGCCCGAACGGAGCAGCTCGTTGATCGCCGCTTGCCGCAGCTCGGGGACCGAGAAGAGCAGGCGGCCTCGGCTCAGCAATTCCTCGAGCTGGTCGGAAGTCATGGCCTGGAACACCTGGACCATCGCGTTGCGGAAGGCCCGGATCGGCCCGACGTCGAGTGGTTGAGCCCGCCAGGCTGTCATGACCATGGGGTCCAGGGCGTCGTAGGCGACGACATCTTCCTTGGTCGGGAAATACCGGAAGAATGTGCTGGGTGAGACTTCCGCCGCCTCGGCGATCTGCTCGACCGTCGTGGCGTCGTAGCCCTGCTCGCGGAAGAGCCGCAGGGCGTGCTCCTGGATCGCTGCCCGAGTCCTGGCCTTCTTGCGTTCGCGCAGGCCGGGTCTGCCGACCGCCAGCGATTCGCTCATGGCGCCATTGTGGCGCCTCCGGTCGCTGCCGCACCGGCCGCAGTTTCTGTCAATAGCGTCTTGCTGTCAGCCGGCGGGCGTTACACACCGGGGCGAGCGAGGAGCTCGCGCAACTCATGGAGCGCGCCGGCAAGACGGTCGAGCTCGGGGCCGTCCAGCCCCTCAAGGTGCTCACACAGCCAGGCCCGCGTTCGGGCATCGCATTCTGCGAGGGTCGCGGCACCCGAGTCGGTGAGACGCAACTCCACACGGCGGCGCTCCTCGGCGTTCTGCTGCCTGGTCACGAGGCCCGCCAGGACGAGCCGTTGGACCACCTGCGAGGCCCCGGGGAGACTCACGCCGAGATGCTCAGCCACTGGGGAGAGGCTAGTGCCGGGATGGCGCCGGACGAAGAGCAGGAGCCGGAATTGCGCCACGGACAGACTGGCCGCGCGGCTCGACCGCATCTGCTCGCGAATCGCGCGCATGGACGGCGGGATCGCTTCGAGGATCGCGACCGCAACCTGATCGGGTGTCGTCGTCTCCACGGGCGTATGGTACATTAGTTAAGCAAGCTAATAGTCCTCCGCTCGCGCCCGGACGGTCGGGCGCCCGAGGGCAGCCCAGACAGACACAGGAGATCGATGCCCCCGGCGATTTCGACCCGTGAGTTGACCAGGCGTTTCGATGCCCTCACCGCGGTTGACGCCCTCAACCTGGACGTTCAACCGGGCGAGGTGTTCGGGCTGCTCGGGCCCAACGGGGCGGGCAAGACCACGACAATCAAGATGCTGATCACGCTCCTCCCCCCGAGCGCCGGGGATGCCAGCGTCGCGGGCCACGACATCCGGCGCGACCCGAGGCTGGTGCGGCGGTCGATCGGCTACGTGCCGCAGCTGCTCTCGTCGGATGGGGCGCTGTCGGCGCGCGAGAACCTGATGACGAGCGCGCGGCTCTACCACCTCCCGGCCGAGCAGCGACGCGCCCGAATAGATGAGGCGCTCGAGTTCATGGCCCTTGAGTCTTCGGCCGACCGGCTCGTTCGAACCTTCTCCGGCGGGATGATCCGCCGCCTGGAGATCGCCCAGGCGATGCTCCACCGGCCCGAGGTCCTGTTCCTCGACGAGCCGACGGTAGGGCTGGATCCAAACGCCCGGCGAGCGGTGTGGGGCCACATCCGCGAACTCCGCCAGGCCGAGGGAACCACCATCTTGCTGACCACGCACTACATGGACGAGGCCGCCGAGCTGTGCGGGCGGGTCGGGTTCATGCACCTGGGCAAGCTCGTGGCCCTCGGGACGCCGGCGGAGCTCTCCAGGCAGGCGGGGCCGGGCAAGAACCTCGATGACGCATTCACCTACTTCACCGGCTCGGGGCTGAGCGAGACCGGCGAGCAAGGAGGTCAATACCGTGACGTCGCTCGAACGCGTCGGACGGCCCGCCGCCTGGGCTGATCCGCCGGCCGCCATCCGGTTCGTCCTGGACGCCTGGACGATCGCCGAGGGCGAGCTGCGCAAGCTCCGCCACGACCCCACCGAGCTCCTGACCAGGGCCGTCCAGCCGATCCTGTGGCTCCTCGTCTTCGGGCAGGTGATGGCGCAGACTCGGGCGATCTCGACGGGGAACCTCGGCTACGAGGATTTCCTGGCGCCCGGCATCCTGGCCCAGAGCGCCCTCTTCTCGGCCATCTTCTTCGGCATCGCCGTCATCTGGGAGCGCGACCTCGGCGTCCTGCACAAGTACCTGGTGAGCCCCGCGGCTCGAAGCGCCCTGGTCACCGGGAAGGCGATTGCGGGAGGGCTTCGCGCGCTCGTCCAGGCCGCGATGGTCTATATCGTCGCATTGCTCATCGGCGTGCATCTTCGGCTGGATCCGGTGTCTCTGGTCGGGGTCGCCCTCGTCGTGGTCATCGGCTCGGCCGCCTTCGCGACCTTCTCGCTGGTGATCGCCTGCCTAGTCCGGACCCGGGAACGCTTCATGGGAATCGGCCAGGTTCTGACGATGCCCCTCTTCTTCGCCAGCAGCGCGATCTATCCGATCGCCATGATGCCGGGCTGGCTCAAGGTGGTCGCCCAGGTCAACCCGCTCACATACCAGGTCGACGCCCTGCGCGGCTTGATGATCCAGGGCGCGGTCGAGAGCTTCCCGCTGGCCCTGGACTTTGCCGTGCTGATCGGATCGACCGTCGTCCTCATCGTGATCGCGGCTCGGCTGTATCCGCGCCTGGCGCAGTAGGGCCGGGTCGGGCCCGACTCCGATCCGGTCCGGCCGGGCGTCTCCGCCCGGCTCAGTCCCCGGTCGCCGACCCTCGCGGACTCTCGGACCCGGCTGCCGAGGAGATCGCCCGCAGCGCCCGCTCCTTCTCGGCATCGACCCTATCCAGGGCGGCGAAGACCTCATCCCAGGCGCGCCGGAGCATCGCCACGCGGGCGTTCGCCCGCTCCAGCTCGTCTCTGACGGCGGCGGACTGGCGCTCGAGGAGAGCGCCGGCATCCTCGGTCATGTCTTCCGCGGCCGCGTCGGCAGCCTCGATCTGCTGGCGGCCCATGCGCTGGCCGGCGACGGCCTGGGCCACTATCACTGCCGTGCGCAGGGCCGTAGCCGTGGTCGTGGTGGCGGTCGCGAGAGCCCGTACGATTCCCTCGTTGCTCTCTTCGACGATCCGCAGCGAGGCATACCCCTGGGTCGTGACCGCGAGCTGGGTCAGGATCTCCTGGCGGCGGCGCCGGATTGCGTGCAGGAGGTCGGCGCGCAGGCAGTCGGCCCGCTCGGGGTCCGTCCGGGCGACGACGTCTATCTGCGCCGTCAGCGCCTCGTCCAGCCGGCCCGTCAGATAGGCGTGCTCTCGGAGCGACTCCATCACCGCGGCCAGCGAAACCTGCTCCTGGCCGAGCACCGCGTTGTCCCGCTCGAGCGCGAGGCGTCCCTCGGCGAGCGTCTGCAGGATCGCTTCGACGCGTTCCTGAGAATGGGCAAAACGCTCGAAGTAGTCGGCCAGCTCGTCCATCTCGTCGCGCGGCGACCCAAGCCCGAACGGTCCTCGGGATCGCCTGTGACCTTCCTCCAGCCGCGCGGGATCGAGCTCGTCAATGATCTTGCGCAGCTCGGCCAGCCGGTGCGCCAGCGGAGCTTTGGCCGCGATCAGCCCGCGCGCCGAATCGAGGCGCCGCTCCAGCATCCGGTTGCTCATGGCGGCGGCGGCGCTGAACTCTCGCTGACCAAGCCGATCGATCGAGGCCACAGTCCGCAGAAACTCCTGGGTGCCCGGATCGAGCGACGCCACGGCCTCGACGTACTCGGCGACGGTGCGCTCGACCTTCTGCGCCTGGGCGGGATCGACCGCCCAGGACATATCGGACCCGGCGGGTTGGGCCGGGTCCGACTGGCTTCCGGTTTCACTCATTGGCGCGCCACGGCGCCTTTCAGCTCCTACTTCGCCGAGCCGGCGGGCTTGGCGTCCGAAGCGGGAGCCGTGCCCTGCCTCGAGGCCGAAGCCGGGGCCGGCTTCGCCGTGGCGGGCGCCGCAGCCCTGGCGGCCGGGGCCGGCTTCGGGGCGGGGGCTGCCTTCGAGCCATCGCCGTCGTTGTCCTGCTCCCCGGCGGCGAGCAGTGCCGGAACCAGCGTCCGGCGGGCCACGGCGGTGAGTGCCCCGGCCGACTGGATGATCTCCGCTAGGGCGCTCGTCACGCCCTGAGCGCCGTTGAGGACCGTGAACTGGCCGATGTGCTCGAACGGCGACGCCGCCGCGCGAACGATGTCCGGCATGGTCTGGGCGATCTGCTGGGCGATGACCGCTTCCTGGTTCTGGCTCAGGGCCGCGGCGCGGCTCTCGATGCCGGCCGCCTCGGCCTGGGTTCGAGCCCTGATCGCCTCGGCTTCGGCGAGACCGCGGGCCTTGATCGCGTCGCCGTCGGCCTGGCCGTTGACACGCGTGGCGTTGGCCTGGGCCTCGGCCTGGACCTTCACCGCGGCAGCTTGGGCCTCGGCGGCGAGACGGACTTCCTGAGCGGCGGCTTCCGCCTGGCGGATGCGGACGTCGCGCCCTGCCGCGGCCAGAGTGACCTGGCGGTAGGCCTCGGCGTCGGCCGGCTTGCGGACGTCTACCTGGAGCTGCTGCTCCTTCTGCTGCGCCTGCAGCTCTGCGACGCGGGTTTCCTGCTCGACGACGGCCTGGCGAGACTGCGCTTCGGCGAGCGGGCCCTGCTGGCCGGCGACCTTCTGGGCACGGTCGATCTCGGCCTGGAAGCCGGCCTTCTTGATCTCGGTGCTCCTGATCGATTCGGCGATCTGCGCCTGAGCGGTCTGCTCCTGGGCGACCGCGGCCTGGTCGGCCTGGGCGCGGGCGATGCGGGCGTTCTGCTCGACTTCGGCCTGGTGCGGCACGGCCAGGTTTTCGATGTAGTTGCTGGGGCTGGTGATGGCCTGGATCTGGAAGCTGTCGATGACGAGGCCGAACGACTCCATCTCGCTCGTGCAGCGGTCGCGGACCTGCTGGGCGAACTTGTCCTGGTCGCTGATCATCTCCTCGACGGTCATCGACCCGGCAATGGCGCGCAGGTGGCCGACGAAGACGTTCTGGACCTTGGACTCGAGCTCCGCTGCCGGGCGATCCAGGAAGCGGCGGGCGGCGTTGGCGATCGAGCGGTAGTCGTCGCCGACCTTGTAGACGATGACGCCACGCAGGTCCAGGCGGATCTTCTGCTGGCTGACGCACGGGACGGAGACTTCGCTCTCGTGAGCCATCAGGGAGAGAGCGCGGACCTTGGACAGGCCGGGCATGACGATCGTTCCGCCGCCGGTCATGATCTTGAACCGCATGCTCTCGCCGGCCACGTTTGCCGGCGACTTTCCGTGCGCGATGCCGGAGATGATCAGCGCCTCGTCCGGCTCCGCGATCCGCCAGGAGGACTTGAGCAGGAGGATGAGCAGGATCAGGACTATGAGCACGGCGACTCCGACAACGATCAGAGTCGTCTGAGAATCAGTCATCGCGGGAGCCTCACTGTATCGGTCGGTTCCACCTCGACCGTCCGGCCGCTCAGACTGCCGACCACCAGGACCTGAGCGTACTTCTTGATCGTCGCCTCGGGATCTGATGCGCGCGCGAGGAACCTCTCAGTTCCCGCACGCACTTCGATCATGACTTCTCCGAGATGCCCCGGAGTGATATCCGCGGTCACTCTCCCCATCTTGCCGATGACGTCGTAGGACACGCCTGAATCTCCGAACACCTGCCTGGAACAGCCCGCTCATGTTAGTGCTTCGGCGATTCCAGGACGGGCGGTTTCGGAAGCGCGCTGGTGCGCGCATCGCGGGCCCGCAACACCACTCGTTAGACCGCGCCGGCCCGTTCCAGGTTCGATCGACGGCCGAAGATCGAGGCCCGAAGCTCGACGTCCGGCTAGAACGGAAGCGGCCCGTCCGGGGGACCGGACGGGCCGCCACCCAATGGATCGAAGCGAAAGCTACTTCTTGGGCAGCTTGCCAACCGGGACGAGCGCCGCCTGCGCGGCCCCGTTCCGGTTGTCCAGGCTGACGATCATCCAGCCGAGCGACGGGGTCGTCGCCTGGAGGGCCGGACTGACGCTGAGCGGCAGCTTGGCCGACTTGCCCGACGCGAGCGAAACGAACTGGCCGTTCGAGACGCTCGGGGTGAACGCGTCGAACTTCGCGCTGCCGGGCACCGCGTCGATCGTGCCGTAGATCAGATCGAAGCCGGTGATCGAGTAGCTGAAGCCCGACGCAGCGGAGGTGATGCCCATGTCGCTGGCCAGGGCAGGCAACTCGATGACCGATCCGTTCATCGGCGCGTCCGCATACCACGCGTCGATGAGGTCGCCGGCGGCATCGAACGTGAACGAGGCTTCGACGCCGTCGAACGACCCTGTGAGCTCGGCTCCCAGATCCACGCCCACGACGAGGTAGTCCGCGACGCCGTCGCCGTTGGTGTCGATTCCGATGTCGAACTCGGCGCCGGCGGCGTTGGACCACTGGTGCCAGCCGTTGACCGCGAAGACCAGGCAGCGGTCCGTGTCGGGGATGCTCGGGTCGCAGAACGACCCGAGTTGTGACTGGACGCCCACGGCCCGGACGCTGGAGATGCCGGGAGTGTGGTCCTTGTCAAAGAGACCCCACGCGTACACGTCCGCGGTCCCGGAGTGGATGCCGTAGTTGCTCAGCTTGACGTTCGTCGTTGCCACGCCGGCATTGAGCTTGTAGGGCCCGGACGGCCCGACGACGACATTCGAGACGCCGCGCGGCACCACCAGGAACGGCACGTGCAGCTGGTACACGCCCGCCCGAGCGGTGGTTGGAGTCGCGTTCACGACGCCCTCCACCGTCAGGACGGCGCCGGGGCCCATGCCCGCGAAGGTGTCGGCCGCGGGCAGCGCCGCGACCGCCGAGGCGGAGAGGGTCAGCCTGGTGGCGACGTCCCGCGACTGGTGGGCGGGAACGGTGATCTTCGACGGCGAGACCGAGACGTGAGCCCCGGCCGGGCTGCCGATGAAGGCTGCGGACAGTTTGTACGTGATCGAGCTGGAGCTCTTGTTTTCGATCGTGAACGACCGGGTCGCCGAGTAGGGGCCACTGAGAGCCACGTTGTCGAACGAGAGCGTGTCGAGCTTGTCACGGGTCAGGGCGATAGCGGCTGTCGTCGTGGCGAGCTGCGCCTGCACGACCCCGGAGCCGGCCCCAACCGGGTCGTAGCCCAGGATCTTGGTCGAGGAGTCGTCGGCGGTGCTCATGATCGCCGCCTTGACCTCGTTCACCGACCAGTTCGGGTGGGCGGCGATGACGAGGGCGGCGACGCCCGCGACGTGCGGAGTGGCCATGGAGGTGCCCGAGTCCACGAGGACACCGGTGCCGGTGCCCATGCCCGCGGCGACGATGCTCACTCCCGGAGCGGTCACCTCAGGCTTGAGGGCGCTGTCGCCGAAGCGGGGCCCGTAGGACGTGAAGCTGGCTAGATCCTTGTACGTGGGGTTGGCAATCAGGCCGGCTGACGAGATCGTCACGGACGAGCCGTTCGCGTCGATGAGCGCGGGCCCGTCCGACTCCAGGACACCGAGGAAAGGAATCGTGACCCCCGGGATGGACCCTTCCAACGGCGGGTAGCCGGGGCCGTTGTCGGCGTTGACCATGATCACTGCCGCAGCGCCGGCCGCCTGGCCGAGCTGGGCGCGGAGCACCCGCGCACAGACGCCGCGTTCAGTGACGACGATCTTTCCGGCAACGCCTCCGTTGGCTGAGTAGTCCGAGGCTTCACAGCCCAAAGAGATGCCTCCGTCAGACATCAGCACGTCCAGCGTGCCGCTGACAGGAAGCGGGCCGTTGTTGGCGTTGAGAGCGGAAAGGCTGCCGGAAGTGAGCTTGATGGTCGCACCAGGGAACAGTGTGGCGTTGGAGTCCAGGGCCGCAACCGAGATCGCGCTGCTGCTCGAGGCGGGCGTGCTGGTCATGTAGGCGCTGCTGCCTTCGTTGCCGGAGGCGGCGACGACCACGACGCCCGCGCGAGAGGCGTTGTTGGCGGCGACGGCGTCAGGGGTGTCGGAGGTTCCGAAGTCGGAGCCAAGCGACATGCTGATCACGTCCGCGCCGTCCTTGACAGCCTGGTTGATGGCCTCGGTCACGACGTCAGAGGAGCCTTCGCAGCCGAAGACGCGGTAGATGTAGAGCGTCGCCTGCGGCGCCACTCCGGGGCCGATCGCGAAGTCCGTGGATCCGTAGATCGACGAGTTGTACGGCCCGGTGTAGGTCGAGCCGTCCTCGAGGACGCCCTCGCCTGCCGCCGTGCTGGCGGTGTGGGTGCCGTGGCTGTTGCAGTCGAGCGGGTTGCCGTCCGGATGCGGAATCAGATCCGGAGAGCCGGCCGGGGCGCTGGCATCGTAGTCATCGCCGACGAAGTCGTAGCCCACGGGAATCTTGGCGCTCGGGAAGGCCACAGTCGTACCGCCGGCATCGGTGGCCGGCAGCGTGGTGTCGTGGGCCAGGCCGTACGTGTAGTCGGCCGGGTTGCCCGAGCCGCCGAAGTCGGCGTGGTAGTAGTCGATGCCGGTGTCGATGATCGCGATCTTGACGCCCGCGCCGGTGTAGCCGGTCGAAGTCCAGGCCTGGGGCGCACCAACGTACGGCACGCTCTCGGTGAGAGCCGGCTGGTAGATCGGGATCAGGTGGATGCCGGTCACGCCCGCCATCGAGGCGAGCGAGGTCAGATCGGCGGCCTTTACGTGGACGTGGATGCCGTCGTACGCATCCTGCATCTGGCTGATGACGATACCGCCGGACTTGTGGACGGCATCGACGACCGGCTTCTGGCTGGCCTGGATCTGCGTTCGCCAGGTGTTGCGCTGGGAAGCCGTCACGGTCGTGCCGTTGTCTTTGGCATCGCCAACCTGGCTGGCAACGGGCTCATCGGCCAGCTCGACCATGACGTCCATGACGCGGCTGGGGTCGATGAGCGCCGGCAGCAGCTGGGGATCGATCTTGCTCACGTCGATCCGCTGGAATCGGGCGATCTTCGAACTCCCTGCAACCGCTGCGGTTGGGGCCATCGCCCCGAATACAAGGGCCGCGATGGCCAGGGCGGTGAATGCGCGACGTCTCATCCGACTCCTCCAGTCGAGTTCCTTCGTGAGGGGGTCGCACCATCGCGGCGACCTGTTCCCACGGCTGACGTCCCGTCGATGGGCAGGAACCTGCCCGCCTCGACGCAAGGAGCGACCCTACAACGCGGGCTGCGTCAGGTCAACGAGGAAGTCGTCGGAGCCTTGAAGTAGTCTCAGCCAGAGCCAGCTCGCTCCGGCGGTGACCGCGATCGCGCCTCCGGCAGCCTACGAGGTCGCCGCGGGGACGACGCCGTCCGGCACCAGTGGCAGCGAGCGCAACCGCACCCCAGTCGCGGCGAAGATCGCGTTGGCGAGCGCCGGGGCGATCGCAATGATGGGCGTCTCGCCACCTCCGGCCGAGGGGAGATCCCTTCGATCGAGGAGCACCACCTCGATGGGGGGAACATCGCCGATGCGCGGGACGCGATAGTCCGTCATGGACGCGTTCTGGATCTTGCCGGCCTCGAAGTGGATGGCCTCGAAGAGCGCGGCGCCGAGGCCCATGACCGTCGCGCCCTCGACCTGGTTCGTCAGGCCGTCGGGGTTGACGATCGCGCCGCACTCGAAGGTGGTCACGATGCGGAGGATCTCGAGGCGCCGGTCCTCGCCGACGCGCACCGCCACGCAGGTGGCGACGCGGGCGCCCTTCTCCACGCCGCCGGCGATTCCAACCCCGAAACCGGGCTCGCGCGGCCGGCCCGCCCAGTCCATCCGCTCGGCCGAGACGCGGAAGGCTTCCGCGAGCCGTTCGTCGCGGAGGTGCCTGAGGCGGAGCTCGAGTGGATCGACGCCCAGCGCGTCCGCCAGCTCGTCCATGTGGGATTCGCGGGCGAAGTGGTTCGCCGCCGCCGCCAGGGACCGATACGGGCCCTGTGGCAGTGGCGAGTCGGCCGGCTGGAAGTCGATGCGCTGGTTGGGTATCTCGTAGGGACCGACGGCGCCGAACACGCCGGAGTTCGTGTTGCGCAGCTCCAACGCCGTGATGGTGCCATCCCGGTTCGCGCCGCTGCGGACGTCGATCAACGCCGCCGGTCGAAGGTGGCCGAGGGTGAACTCTTCCTCGCGGTTCCAGCGCACCTTGACCGGGCGGCCGGTGGCGCGCGACAGACGCGCAGCCTCCTCCGCGACCTCATCTCCGTGCTTGCCGCCGAAGCCGCCGCCCGTGTCCGGCACGATGACGCGCACCTGCGCTTCGGAGACGCCGAGCGCCTCGGCAAGAGCGCTCCGCGCACCGAAGGGCTGCTGCGTCCCGCACCACGCGGTCAGGCGGTCGCCGTCCCACTCTGCCAGCGCCGCGTGCGTCTCGAGGGGTACGTGGGCGATGTACGCGGTGGTGTACGTGGCGGCAAGCTGGACCGGCGCCTTGGCCAGCGCCGCGTCGGGGTCGCCGACGTCGTGATGGAACGGCCCTTCCCAGCCCTCCTGCTCCACCGGATGGCTCCGCAGATGGCCGTCGAGCTCGGCCTCGGATGGCTGCGGCGCCAGGTCCCACTGCGCCTCGATCGCACGCAGCGCGCGTCTGGCAGTGAGCGGGTCGGGGGCGGCCACCCCTACGAACGAGCCCTCGTGCACGACGGTCACGCCGGGCAGCGCCCTGGCCCCCGAGACGTCGACCGAGCGGAGGCTCGCGCCGAATGCCGGCGGTCGCAGCACACGCCCGTGGAGCATGCCGGGGCGGGACAGGTCGGAGGGATAGCGCTTGGCGCCCGTCACGATCTCGGGCCCGGTGAGGCGCGCGGTCGGTCGTCCGACCACCACTTCCGCCGGCCCCGGCGTCACGGCCGCGCCGGAGGAGGTGGCCTCCACGCGCCGCATGCCCCGCACGAGCTCGCCGTAGGAGACGGAGCGGCTGCCGTCGGACTTCCGAACGCAGCCGTCTGATGCCACCAGCTCCGCGGGTGCGGCGTTCCATCGGGCAGCGGCAAGGCCGAGCAGGCACTCGCGCGCGGACGCGGCAACCTGCCGCAGGAGCTCGCCCGCATCGGGCATGGAGCGGCTGCCGAACGTGCCGACGTCGAAGGGGCAGACGTCCGTGTCTCCCATCACCAGCCGGACCGCGGCCAGCGGAACGCGCAGCTCCTCCGCGACCCTCAAGGACAGCGCAGTTCGGTTGTCCTGCCCGACGTCGACCTTGCCCGTGAAGGCCGTCACCGTTCCGTCGGCGCCGACGTGGAGCCAGGCGCTCGCACTCGTCGTCCAGCCACCCGGCGCCTGTCCGCGGCGCGGCGACTGGCCCGGCTCCCGGACCACGACCAGCCCCTCGGGCAGGACGTCGAAGTAGTCGCGCTGCTCGGCGGGAGTCAGGTCCCACGGTTGCTTGGGCCGGGCCGCAAGGGGGAGCGGGCCGGCGCCGGTAGCGATCCGCTCGAGCCCGGTCCCGACCTCTGGATTCCGCGCCAGCTCGGCCGCGCGGCGCACCGCGCGCAGGATGCGGGGGTACGTGCAGCAGCGGCAGACGTTGCCCTCCAGCGCCGTCTTGATCTGGGCGTCGTCCGGATCGGCGTTCCGCTCCAGCAGCGCGACCGTGCTGATGATCATGCCGGCCGTGCAGTAGCCGCACTGGAAGGCGCCGACCTCGACGAAGGCGCGCTGCACCGGATGCAGGCGGCCGTCGCTCGCGAGCCCTTCGACGGTGGTGACGGCTCGGCCGGCAACGTCCGAGATGCGCACCTGGCAGGCCCGCGCAGGCGCACCGTCGAGGAGCACGGTGCAGGCGCCGCACGCACCCTCGCCGCAACCCGGCTTAGCGCCGGTGCGCCCGAGCTCCTCGCGGAGCACGTGCAGCAGACTTCGATCCGGCTCGAGCGCCAGCTCGCGCGCCACCCCATCCACGACGATCTGGGCGGAGCCAGTCATGCTCGTCCCTTCGCACTCCATGCCGGACTCGGCCAAGCGTAGCATCCAGCCGCCGATGGCGGACCAATGGCATAGCCCCCCCGCCCGTCGTTGACGCTCCACGGCCGCGCTCCTATACTCATTTCCGACGGATTAGGTCGGAATTAGCCGGTGAGTCCCCACCGGCCCGGCCGAGCGTCGGGCAGGAGCATCAAGCTGGCCACCAGGACGTACCACAGCACCGGCGCCGTCTCCTTCTCCACGAAGGGCGAGTACGGCGTTCGCCTAATGGCCCAGCTCGCCCAGCGACACGGCCTTGGGCCGGCCAGCCTGACGGAGATCGCCGAACAGGAGGACCTGCCGAGGGCCTACCTCGAGCAGCTCGTCATCAGCCTTCGCGACGCCGACCTGGTGCAGAGCACCCGCGGCGCCCACGGCGGCTACGAGCTCACGCGTCCGCCCGACCAGATTCACATGGCCGAAGTCCTGCGCGCTCTCGAGGGCCCGATCGCGCCCATGATCTGCGCCACGGACGACCCAACCCACAACATCTGCGCACGAACCGGTTACTGCACCGTCAACTTCATGTGGGTCCGGGTTCGGGACGCCATCGCCGGCGCCCTGGAGTCGATGACCCTGGCAGATCTGGTACCACCGTCGGCGCGCCTGGCGGCAGTCGGCCTGCCGGCGCCACATCGGACCCAAGGAGCACACCAGTCAACGTGAGCGACCAAGACCTAGTCATCCACGACCTGCATGTCGCCCCTGTCGCAAACCCGGACCACGAGATCCTCAAGGGGATCGAGCTGACCGTCGGCAAGGGCGAGGTCCACGCCATCATGGGCCCCAACGGCTCGGGCAAGACCACGCTTGCCTACGCGCTGATGGGCCACCCCGCCTACATCGTCAGGTCGGGCGAGGTGCTCTGGAAGGGCCACGACCTTCTCAAGCTCTCCGCCGACAAGCGCGCCCGGCTCGGCATGTTCCTCGCCTTCCAGTACCCGATGGCGATCCCCGGCCTGTCGGTGGCGAGCTTCCTGCGGTCGGCCATCAACGCCCGGCGCGCCGGCCTCAACCCGGACCCGAACGTCGACCCCACGGACGCCTACCGGGGCGGCATCCCGATGGGCGAGTTCCGCAAGCTCGTCCGCGAGAAGATGGCCCTGCTCGAGATGGACGAGTCGATCGCGGCGCGCTACGTCAACGAGGGCTTCTCGGGCGGCGAGAAGAAGCGCCTCGAGATGCTCCAGATGGCGGTCCTGGAGCCCGAGATGGCGATCCTCGACGAGACGGACTCGGGCCTGGACATCGACGCCCTGCGCATCGTGGCCGAGGGCGTGAACGCCATGCTGAACCCGAACATGGGCGTGCTGGTGATCACCCACTACCAGCGCCTGCTCAACTACATCACGCCGGACACCGTCCACGTTCTTGCGGCCGGTCGAATCATCACCAGCGGCGGCAAGGACCTGGCCCTGCGGTTGGAGGAGGAAGGCTACGCGCCGATCCTCGCCGAGGCCGGTCTGGAGGGCGAGATCGGCGACGAGGCACCCGAGGCGGCGATGCCCGCGATGGAGGCCGCCCACTAGGGCGGGCCGATCGAATGGCCGACCTCGCGACAACCGGGCCCACGAGCCAGGCGGCGCCGGCCCGCCTCGATCCCTACCGCCTCCGCGGCGACTTCCCGATCCTGTCGACCGCCAATCGCTTCGGCAAGCCGCTCGTCTACCTCGACTCCGCCGCCACCAGCCTCAAGCCGCTCGCCGTCATCGAGGCGGTGGACGGCTACAACCGCGAGTACAGCGCGAACATCCACCGCGGCATCTACGAGATGGCGGAGCGCGCGACCGGCGCCTACGAGGAGACGCGAGTCAAGATCGCTCGCCTGATCAACGCCCCGGATCCGCACGAGATCGTCTTCGTCCGGAACGCCACGGAGGCCATCAACCTCGTGGCGTATTCATGGGGTCGGCGCAACATCGGCCGGGGCGACACGATCGTCCTGACCGAGATGGAGCACCACGCCAACCTCGTGCCCTGGCAGCTCGTGGTCCAGGAGATGGACGGCGACCTGGAGTTCGTCCCCATCACCGACGACGGCATCCTGCGTCTCGAGGTGTACGAGGTCTTGCTGCACCTGCGGCCGAAGCTCATCGCCTTCACCCACGTCTCGAACATGCTCGGAACGGTCAATCCCGTACGCGAGATGACCGAGATGGCCCACGCGGCCGGTGCTCTGGTCCTGATCGACGGCGCCCAGGCGGTCCCGCACATGCCGGTCGACGTCCGGGAGATCGGCGCCGACTTCTACGTCTTCAGCGGCCACAAGATGCTCGGGCCGACGGGCTCGGGGGCGCTGTGGGCCCGCCGCGAGCTGCTCGAGGCGATGCCGCCGTTCATGGCCGGCGGCGACATGATCCGCGAGGTTCATCTGCGCCGCTCCGAATGGAACGAGGTCCCCTACAAGTTCGAGGCGGGGACGCCGGACATCGCCGCGGAGATCGGGATGGGCGCGGCCGCGGACTACCTCATGAACCTGGGCATGGAAGCGGTGCGAGTCCACGAGCAGGATCTGGCGCGCTACGCCCTGGACGTCCTGCCGCGCGAGGTCCCCGGCATCGAGCTGTACGGCCCGGCCGCGGAGCTTCGAGGCGGTGTCGTGTCGTTCAACCTGCCGGGCATCCACCCCCACGACGTGGCCCAGATACTCGACCGCTCGGGGATCTGCGTCCGCGCCGGCCACCACTGCACGATGCCGCTCCACGAGCGGTTCGATCTGGCGGCCACGGCCCGGGCCAGCTTCAACGTCTACACCGTTCCGGAGGAGATCGACGCGCTGGCGGTCGGCCTGCGCGAGGTCACCCGCATCTTCGACCGCTAGGCGTATCCTCCACCCCGATGGACGACCTGTACCGCGACTACATCCTCGAGCACTACCGGCACCCCCACAACTTCGGCGTCCTCGACGCACCCACGGCGAGCTATGAAGGCTCGAACCCCCTCTGCGGCGACCGCATCACGATGATGCTCGGCATCTCGGACGGGATCGTGCGCGAGGTGGCCTTCACCGGCCGGGGCTGCGCCATCAGCCAGGCCAGCGCCTCTCTGCTGACGGACGAGATCAAGGGCAAGACCGTCGAGGAGGTCGAAGGCATGACGCCCGACGACCTGCTCGAACTGATCGGGATCGAAATCAGCCCGGCTCGCCTCAAGTGCGCCCTGCTCTCGCTCGACACGGTCGCGCACGCGCTGGCGGACGAGGCGGCGGAGAAGGCGGAGCCCGACGGCTCGGCCTCGGCTCCGTCCTCGACTTCGGCTTAGTCCTCGACTTCGAGCCCGAACCGGGGCTGGCCCGGATCCGCCGGCGACGTGCCGCGGACAGCCGGGCCGGACGCGCCATTCGGACGCCGACGGCGTATCGTTTGTCGGCGGCATGACGGAGGAGCCTGGAGAGCCTTCCCCTCGATGCCCATTCGGTCGGGTTATACCCGTCGGCACCATCGTTGCGGGGCCGGCGGTGGCCATCGGCGGTACCTTTTCTTGCGGGAACATCTCAGGGGAGCGATCTGTGCGGGCTAGCGTGAACGCGAAGACCCCTGGCGTGCCTTTCCGGCTGCCCTCGGTGAGCCGATGAGCTACTACATCAAGCCGGCCGCGACTCGCGCGACCCGGATGTGGCGCGAGATCGCCGACCGCGTCTTCGTCCGTCGCTACTCCGACTACAACGTCACGATCGGGCTGGTCGTCGGCGATTACGACTCGCTGGTGATCGACACGCGTGGCTCGGAGCGGCAGGGCCGCGAACTGATGGACGAGATCCGCTGGGTGACCTCCACCCGAATGCGGGTCGTGAACACTCACCACCACTACGACCACGCCTTCGGCAACTACGCCTTCGTTCCGTCCGAGATATGGGGCCACGAGAGGTGCGCCACACGGCTGCGAGAGGACAGTCGAACCGCCCAGTTCGCCCTGGCCGCCGCAATGCCCGAGGTCGCGCCGGAGTACGTGGAAACCCGGATCACGCCGCCCGACAAGACTTTCCGCGAGAGCGTGGAGCTGGAGCTCGGCGGTCGGCCCGTGACGCTCGCCCATTTCGGCCGCGGGCATACCGACAACGACGTGGTCGTGGTCGTGCCCGACGTGCATGTGGTCTTCGCAGGCGATCTGATCGAGCAGGGCGGCCCCCCCTCCTTCGAGGACTCCTACCCGCTGGACTGGCCCGGGACCGTCGGCCGGATGCTGGAGGTGGCGCACGGGCCGGTCGTGCCCGGTCACGGGGAGGTGGTGGGGCGATCCTTCGTCGAGGGGCAGCTGGCCGACCTTTCGGCCCTGGCCGAGCTGGCTCGCCGGGTCCGCTTCGACGGCGGCTCCGTGACGGATGCCCTGCCGCTGGCGCCTTTCCCGTCGATGGCCGCACGACAGGCGCTGGTGCGGGCCTTCGCCCAGCTCGCCGGCGACCTGTAGGCGCTCCCGACAGGACCCTATGCCGAAGGCCGGCCGGCCTCGACCAGCCGGGCCGCGGCGCGCGCGACGACCAGGTCCTCGCGGGCCTCGATCCTCAAGACGGCAGGCGCGCTGCCCGGCGAGCTGATGACGGCGTCCGAAGGCGCCGGAGCGTCCGCGATCGGCGCGACGCCGGCGGAGGCCAGACGGGCGACGATGCGGGCGCGCATGCCCGCGGCGTTCTCGCCGATTCCGCCGGTGAAGACGATCGCGTCCAGTGCCGGCAGGGAGGTCGCCGCCGCCGCGATGCATTCGGCCGCGCGGAGAACGAAGATCCGGAGAGCCAGGGTAGCGGGGCCGTCGCCATCGGCCTCCAGGCGCAGCAGCTCGCGAACGTCGGACGTTCGGCCCGAGACGCCGACCAGCCCGGATTGGTGTTCGAGCTGATCGTCCAGTTCGTCCTGCGTGAGCCAGCCGTTGCGGAGCAGGTAGAACACGATCCCGGGGTCGATCGAGCCGCTGCGAGTGCCCATCATCAGCCCCTCCAGCGGCGTGAGGCCCATGGACGTGGCGACGGAACGGCCGCCATCGGTGGCCGTTACCGAGCAGCCGCTCCCCAGGTGAGCCACCACGAGGCGGAGGTCGGCGGCGGGGCGGCCGAGCAGTTGGGCCGCTCGCTCGGTCGACCACTCGACCGACATGCCGTGGAAGCCGTACCGTCGAACGCCCCACTCCCGATACCAGAGCTCCGGGACAGGGTAGCGGTAGGCGTCCTCCGGCAGCGTCGCGTGGAAGGCGGTGTCGAAGACCGCCACGTGGGGGAGTTGCGGGATCGCGGCCAGACCGGCCTTCATCGTGGCCACGGCGATGCCGTTGTGGAGCGGGGCCAGGCTGCGCATCGCGTCCACTTCCTCGATCACTTCCGGGGTCACGAGCACGGGCTCCCGGAACCGCTCGCCGCCGTGAACGACGCGGTAGCCGACCGCGCCCAGCGACGCGGTCGGAACTCCCTCCGCCTCGCAGCGGCGGAGCAGGCCGCGGATGTCGTCGGCGGGGTCGCTCTCGGCAGTGGCGTCCACGCCCCAGTCGACGTCCACGCTGGCCAGCGGCGCCAGCGCCGCCGAGTCCGCGTCCGCAGTTCCGGGGCGCCCCGCGGTCTCCGCCGGAATGGCCGAGGACTCGACGACACTCGACTTGAGCGAGCTTGACCCCGGGTTCAGGACGAGTACGCGCATCGCCTCGTAGGCTAGCCGTTCCGCGGACACACTGGGCGAGAGAGGCGCCGCGCCGGCTCCCGTTTCTGCAAGATTCCCTACCGGCGAACGCTATTCAGGACCTTGCCGCGCGCTCTCCCTCCGCGTCGGGCTTCGGGCCGCCTCGAAGGGCCGCAGAGCCACGATCTGAGCGCCAGCCACCCTGCCCACAGCCGTTCACGATAGGTCCAGCAGGGCCAACGGCGCGCCGGACCCGACACCGGCCCGCCGGTTCTCGCATAGCGCCCTTGGGCTGAGAAACCTGCAGAAACGAGAGGCCTCGAAGCGGGCCGGCGGGCCGTTCCAGCCATCGCCTGACCTCGACGGTGCGCGCCGGGAGCGCCGCATCGAAGGTCGACCGATGGCGGTCGACCCGCTGGCGCTCCGCTCGCACGTCCGCCAGCACCATCACGACGCCGACGGCGGCGGCCCGCCAGCCCCTCTCCGCCCGCACCAGCCGCGGCACAACCCGAAGCTTGACGTCCAGGGCGTGCAGAGTCTCCTGCACGTTGCGCAGGTCGCTCTTGGTTTCGACGATGAGCAGCGCGCGGGCCTCGGGCTGCCAGCCGAGGATGTCCACCGATCCGCGGTCGCCGTAGTCGTTGAACGAGTACTCGACGGCCGTTTCCCAAGCAGGCCGTTCTCGACGCGCGATACGCTGCTCCTGCTCACGCCGGCCCTGGCCGCCAGGTCCGCCTGTCGCAGCCCGACGCGGCGCCGCTCGGATCGCACCCATCGGCCTACCTGGAGATCGTCCACGAGCGCAGCATCTCGCCGGCCGATCACCTGGGGCTTGGCCGGCGCTTACCCGAGACTGCGCGCCGGACCCCCGAGCGCGGCCAGGAGCATGGCGATCGACGGCGTCGAGCCCAGGCCCAGACGCGCGCCGAGGCGGGCGGCGACCGGGGCCACCAGCCCGGTGGACGCGAGCAGGGCCGCACGGTCCGGAGCGAAGACCTCTGCGGGTGAGGCATCCGCGACGATCTCTCCGTCGCGCATCACCACGACGCGCTCGAAATGGCCGGCCGCGAACTCCATGTCGTGGGTGATCGCGATCACGGTCCGCCCCGCCCGCCGGTAGGCGTCGACGATGCTGCCGATGCGCGCCACGCCCGGGCCGTCCTGGCCGGTCGTCGGCTCGTCGAGCACCAGGACGGCCGGCTCCATCGCCAGCACGCTGGCGAGAGCCACGAGCTTGCGCACCGACAGCCCGAGGTCGTACGGGTTGACGGTTCGAACGGACGCGAGGCCGGTCAGCTCGAGCGCCCGATCGACCAGCTCGCGAGCCAGCCGGCCTTCGAGCCCGAGGTTGTGGGTCCCGAAGGCGACCTCGCGCTCGACCGATCGATTGAACAGCTGGTCGTCCGGGTTCTGGAAGACGAACCCGACCGTTCGAGCCAGCGTGCCGACCGCGACCGATCGGATGTCGGAGCCTTCGATCCCGACCGAGCCGGCGTCCGGTCGAAGCAGGCCGTTGAGGTGCTTCACGAGCGTCGTCTTGCCCGAGCCATTCTGGCCGACGATGGCGACTCCCTCGCCGGGCCGGACGACCAGATCGACGCCATGGAGGACATCCGGCCCGCCCGGATAGCGGTGGACCAGGTTGCGTGCCGCGATCGCAGGCGTGGCGTCCCCTCGCAGCGGCGACCAGTCCATCGCGGGGGCTGAGGCCGAAGCAGGCGGCGCGGCCGGTCGGGTCTGCCGCAGCCTGCCCAACGCGGCTACCACGGCCTCCTCGTCGAACGCCCGAGCCGGCGGGAGACCAGCCAGCTCCGCCAGGGCAACGAGCGCAGGCGGCTCCAGGCCGAGCGGCCTCTGCACGGCCGACCCAAGGGCAACGCCCGGCCGGTCCAGGACGACGGCCCGCCCAGACTCGAGCACCAGGCAACGATCGGCGACGGCCAGGACGCCGGAGTCGTGCTCGGCGCAGAGGATCGCCCGCCCCTCGCCGGCGAGCTGGCGCAGCAGCGCCGCCACTCCCCGGCTGCCGGCCGGGTCGAGCTGGGCCACGGGCTCGTCGAGGATCAGCACGGACGTGCCCATGACCAGGATGCTGGCGATGGCCACGCGTTGCTGTTCCCCGCCGGAGAGGGCAAAGGGGTCTCGATCGGCGAGATGCGCGATGGCCAGCCGGTCCAGCACGCCGTCGATCCGCCCGTCCATCTCGGCGCGCAGCACGCCCAGGTTCTCCAGGCCGAACGCCAGCTCTTCGCGCACGGTCGGCTTCGAGGCCGAGAGCTGGTTGGCCGGAGTGGAGAAGACGATCCCGACCCGACCCGCCAGATCCGAGCCGTTGGAGCGCAGCGCGTCCACGCCGCCTATCTGGACCGTGCCGCCAACCCGGGCCCGAACCACGCGCGGCACGAAACCCCCGGCAGTCAGGGCCAGGGTCGACTTGCCCGCTCCCGTCCGACCGGCGACCCCGACGAGCTCACCCGCCTCGACGGTCAGCGACAGCTCCAGCGCCGCGTCGCCCCGCCCCGGATACCGGACCGAGACCCCGTCGAGGGCCACGCGCGCCGTGGCCACGCGGGCGATGGCCTCGCTCATCCGAGTGGCCTCGCGATCGCCGCAGCCACGACGCCCACGGCCGCCGCCACGATCAGCCAGCGCAGCACGCGATCAACCGCCGGATCGGACACGACCCGGTAGGCCGTCCGGTCGGGTCGGGCGCCGAAGGCACGGGCCTCCAGGGCGAAGGTCCTCTCGCGAACGTCGATCAGCGACCCGAGCAGAAGAGGCCCGACGAGCGGCACCAGCGCCCTCGCCCGGCGTGGCAGCGACCCGCCGATCTCCAGGCCGCGGGCCTGCTGAGCTTCGAGGATCGCCGCGGCGCGGCTCTGCAAGCGTGGCACCATCTGGACCGAAGAGAGGATCACGAACGCGATCCGGTGGCTCGCGCCCCGCTCGACGAGCGCCTCGAGCAGGTCGTCGGCGAGGGTCGTGAACAGGAACAGGATGGAGGCCGAGAAGGCGACCAGCAGCCGCCCGGCCGACACGGCGCCGAAGGTCAGACCCTCGCGGGTGATCGACAGCGGACCCAGCCCGCCGACCACGTCCCGGGCTCCCGGGTAGAAGAACGCGTTGACGACGAGGATCGAGGCGAAGAGCAGGGCTGGGATCCTCAGGCTTCTGATCACCGCCCCCAGCAGCCGCACGGAGGCGGCCGCGCCCGCCACCAGGGCCACGAGCGCAACGAGCGCCGGCGGCGGCAGCAGGAACGCGGCCAGGATGACCCACAGCAGGGCCAGCAGCTTGGTGACCGGATTGCGCCGGTGGAGCCATGAGGCGCCCGGTCGGAAGTAGCCGGTCGCCCGAGCGCTCATGTCGGGCCGGCCTCCGTCCGTCGATCCTCGGCCGGTTCGGGCCCGGTTCGGCCGCTCACTCGGCGACCGTTTCCTCGCCGTGGCTGAACATCGCCCGGACCGAGACGGGCAGCGCCGCCAGGATCAGGAAGACAACCGTGTAGCTGATCGTCTTGTCGAGCGGATCGCTGGTCAGCCCCTGCGCGAACGCCGACTGGAAGACGTTCAGGCCGAGGGTGCGGAAGAGCGCGACGAGGGCATCGGTACCGCCGCCCGTGACGCCGCCGAACACGCCCGCGGCGATCGGGGCGGACATGCTCGCCGCGACCAGGCCCGTCGTAAGCCCGCCGATCCAGACGGGGAACAGGCGCGCGTTCTCGCCGCGCGATGCCCAATAGCCGGCGCCCAGGGCGGCCAGGACCGCCACAACCAGAGCACCGATCATGGCGGCCGGATCCGGAAAGGCGAGCCCGGTCAGGTTCAAGCCGTTCAGGAAGGCCGGATCGCCGTTGACCGTCGAGAAGTAGCCTGCGGGGGCGAAGAGCAGGCGCAGGACGGCCACCGCCAGGACTCCGGCGGCCAGCCCGCTCGCCACGGTCAACGAAGGCAGGATGCGCCTGTCGTCGGGCTTGAAGGCGAACATGGTTCGCCGCGTGACCAACGCCACGAGGACGGCGAAGAGCGCGATGGCGACGGACATCAGCACGAAACGGTTCTGGTCGTCGGTGCTGCCGCCGACGTTAGGGATGCCCGTTGTTTGCTGGACGGCCAGCAGGGCTACCGCGGCCGCCGCGACTCCCGTGGCCAGGGCCAGGAACGAGCCGACTCGCTCGTCACCCGAACGCAGCCGGAAGACTCCGCGGCTGGCCCAGAACCCGGCCATCAGGCCGATGACGCCCCCGACCGGTGCGAAGAAGGCGATCGTCGGGCCGCCGCCGCCCGGCAGGGGCAGGATCGACCAGATGAGGTCCGACAGGAGCCCGGTCAGTGCGCCGGCGAGCGGCCCGCACAGCACGCCTACGAGAACGGTGCCGATCGAGTCGAGGTAGATGGGCAGCTTGAGGTAGGCGACGATGGAGCCCATGGCGATGTTGATGGCGATCGCGACCGGAATGAGCGCCAGGGTCGCGGTCCGGAGGCTTCGGCTTCGAGCCAGGGCGACGGCGAAGATCGCCACGCCGAGCAGCAGGGCCGCCAGGTAGGCAACCTGGACGGGTTGCATGCACGCCGTTTCGTTTGCCTTGCAGACGTGCATCCAATCGAAGCTCATCGAAGACCTCCGGCAGTTGGCGCGGCCAGGTCAGGATGTTCGGGTGCCGCGCCGCGAAAGCTTGGCAGGTCTGACGCTCGGCCGTCACGCCGAACGCGCCACAAGCTCCCCAATGTCCGCGCGGCGGCGTCAGGCGAGATCGCGCGGCGGGGCGCCCGGATCGCGCCGCGCGGCCAGCCCGCCGACTCGCTCGATGAAGCGCTCGAAGAAGCGGCCGATATCCGCTTCGACGGCGACATCCACATTCGGCGGCCTGCCCCACACGCGGCGCCAGTCCGTCACGGTCTCGCCGGTGGTGAGGCGCCCGCCCAGCTCCACGTCGACGGTCACCGCCTCGGTCCGCACCAGGGTCGGATCCAGAGCCGCGGCCAGGGCCAGCGGGTCGTGGATGAAGGCGCCGTAGAAGTGGTCGTAGCGGCTGTGGAACTCCATGTAGAACCGGAGCGCGTCGGCAAGGTAGCGGACGATCGGGTTGACGGCCGAGCCGCCACGAGCCGCCGCGGCGGCCGCGCCGCCACGCGGGACCGAACCGTCGGGCTCACAGCCGGCCAGCGCGGCCAGCCGGGCCAGGTGCTCGGGCAAGAGCTTGGCTCGTTCGGTCACGTCCAACCCAAGCGCGGTCGGTCGAGCCGGGCGCGCGTTCGGCCCGGCATTCGGCCCCGCACCTCCGAACGCCTCGAAGACGATCCGCGCCGCCTCCGGGTCGACGCTGACGTTCCATTCGGTGGTGGGCGCGGTGTTTCCGGCGGACCGGTACGAGCCGCCCATGATCACCACTCGGCGAAGCAGCCGCGGCAGCTCGGGCTCGCGCAACACGGCCAGGGCCACGTTGGTGAGCGGCGCCAGCGTCACCAGGGTCAGCTCGCCGGGGCGGCGGCGGGCTTCCTCGACGATCAGGTCGGGGCTGAGACGCGGGGAGAGCGGCATGCGGGCCGGAGGCAGCTCCGCGTAGCCGATGCCGCGCGGTCCATGGGTCTCGGGCGTGGTGACGAGTGGCCGGGCCAGCGGCGTCTCGCGGCCGATCGCCACCTCCACGTCCGAACGTCCGGCCAGTTCCAGCACGGCGCGGGTATTCTCCGCGACCTGGCGAGCGTCCACGTTGCCGCCGGTGCAGGTCACGGCCACCAGGTCACAGTCGGGGGAGGCGGCGGCGTAGAGCAGCGCCAGGCTGTCGTCGATGCCGGTGTCGCAGTCGACGATCATCGGGGTCTGCTGGGTGCCGCGCTCCGCGGCAGTCTCGCTCACGACCGGATCGTATGCCATGTCCGGGCGGCGGGCAGGCGAGACCCGCATGGCCCGACCCGCGCCAGAAACTCCTCTCCGCGCGGACTGGGTAGACTGGCGGTGTTGCGCCGGATCGTCCTGCGCCGGGGAATGTGGAATCGAAAGGGAGGAAGCGGCGTGCGCTTCTTGTTGCGGGTTGCGAGCAGTGCGCTCGTCCTGTTGGCCATAGCCGGGTGCGGGACCCAAACGGCGACGCCAAATCTCCTCGTTCCGACCCCCTCGATGACCAATGGCGCCTCTGCGGCCTCGGCCGCACCGTCCTCCGCGCCCAGCACATCCGCCGCCGCTCCTTCGGCGATCCCGATAGGCAAGTTCACGGCGACCGGATCGATGACGACCCCGCGCAGATCCCAAACTGACGGCCTGCTGGCCGACGGCCGAGTCCTGATCCTAGGCGGCCAGGACGACAATGGCGCCACGCTGGCTTCTGCCGAGATCTTCGACCCCAAGACCGGGAAGTTCACTGCGACCGGATCGATGAAGATTCCGCGCTGGGGCCAGACGGAGACGGTGCTCCAGGACGGCCGGGTGCTGGTCACCGGGGGCGAGAACGAGGGCGTTGTGCCGCTCGACTCCGCCGAGATCTTCGACCCCTCCAACGGGACGTTCACCACTGCCGGCAAGATGTCGGTAGGGCGCGTGAACCAGACGGCCACGCTCCTCCAGAACGGCAAGGTCCTCATCGCCGGAGGCGCAGACGTAAACAACTACGGGATCGCCTCGGCCGAACTCTTCGATCCGAGCACCAACACCTTCACTCCCACCGGCCAGATGACTTCCGGTCGGTGGGGCCAGACCGCCACGCTCCTGAAGGACGGCACCGTCCTGCTCGCGGGCGGCCAGGACGAGAATGGCGACACGGTGGCCACCGCCGAGATCTACAACCCAACCTCAGGCACCTTCACCGCGACCGGCTCGATGACGACCGAGCGATTCGGCCAGACCGCCACGCTGCTGGCCAACGGCCAGGTCCTTGTCGCGGGCGGCGAGGACGCCAACGAAACGCTCCTCCAGAGCGCGGAACTATTCGACCCTTCGGCGGGGACGTTCACGGCCACGGAGGCGATGACGACCCCGCGGGTCGCCCATACGGCCAACTTGCTACCGAACGGCCTTGTCCTGCTGATCGGCGGCGTGGACGCTGACGGGAATGGCCTGGCCTCGGCCGAGTTGTTCGACCCGTCCAGTGGGTCGTTCACGGCGACGGGCTCGCTCAACGACGCCCGCGGCAACCACACCGCGACCACGCTGGCCAATGGCCAGATCCTGGTCGCAGGCGGGGCGGACGCCGACACGGTCCTCGACTCGGCGGAGTTGTATCAGCCCTAGCCCGGCGTCGCCCGGAGGCGCGTCGCCCGCTGCGGGCGCGAGCCGCCGGCAGATCGAAGCTAACGCCATCGGCTACTGCGTGGCGCGCCCTCCATGGCTGCAGATCGCGTGGGCCGGCGTGCGCGATCTCGACGCGTCGATAGAACCGTCAGATCTACGAGGCCAGATGGAGTCTCGTCGAACCAGCCCGTCAGAACCGTGGGCAGGCTGCAGGAGAACCAAGTCCTCGAGAGCCAGCCGGGTTGCCTCGATTACCCCTGGCGGGGCGGCTCAGCCTGCGGCGCAACCGGCTGATCGGTCGGCACGAACGGAGCCGGCTGTCCAGCCTGCGGAATATAGGGCTGAGCCGGCATCGGCTGCTGCGGGTAGGGTGCCTGGGCGTACGGCTGCTGCGGGGCGTACTGCGGCGGCGCGTACTGCGGCGGCGCGTACTGCGGCTGCTGCGGCGTGTACTGCGGCTGCTGCGGCTGCTGCGGCGCGTACTGCGCCGGGTAGACCGGTGCCTGAGGCTGGACTGGCGGAACCGGCTGCTGCGGCGCAGGATGCGGCGTCTCGCCTGTCTCCACGGCGTCCTTGAAGCCGCGCAGAGCCTTGCCAAGCGCCGCCCCCGTGTCCGGCAGCTTGCCGGGCCCAACGACGATCAGCACGATCACGAGGATGATGATGAGGTGGGCGGGAGTGAGGCCCCACGGCATGACGTTTCTCCTTGCGGGCCGACTGTAACGTGGGCCACGTCCTACGAGGCGGTCGAGATACCTTCACCGCCGCACCAACAATACTCCTTGAGAGCGGCCGAGTCACACCCGTTGAGCAGACGCGCAGCACGCGAGGGTGGGTGTCTGACCCCGAGACGGGCCCGCTACGGCCTCCTGTGGCCGGCGGACCCGGGACCTAGACTTGTCGCCGACATGAAGTGGCTGATCGTTCTTGCGGCAATTGGGGCGGCTGCCCTCTCGTTCCAGATACTCATCTGGGAGCGACGGAGCGGCCGGTCCCGGCGGTCGACGCTGGGTCAGCTCGCCTGGGCCGTGCTCACAGTGGTCGTTCTGGGCGCCGTGGTATACGCCGCCCACTGGCTCGGGATCTTCTCCATCCCACTGGTGGCGGTCGCGTTCGTGCCGTTCGGGGTCACCGTCCGCTGGCTGCTGAGCGCCACGCGAGCCTCGCGGCTGCGGGCGGAGGAGGCCCGAGCTGCCGCGGCGGCCCCGGCTTCGCGGCGCGGTCGACTGGTCGCGATTGCGACATGGCCGGTGTTCATAGTCCTGGTCGCGGTCGTGGTGATGCTCGGCCTCGTGGTCGGCACGCTGGTCGGGCCGCACTGAGCCGGACGCCCTGTGGGGATGCTTTCGCGGGTGTCCGTGCGTCCAGACCCGGGCTGGGAGGACGGCGTGGTTTCAACAGGAACCAACAGGCCGTCGCGATCCGCCGGCCCGAGCGCCTTAGACCCCAAGGCGGAACACCGGAAAGCGTGCGATTGTGGTGGAAAACGTTGACTTAACAAGTTGACTGCGGCAGGATTGCGAGGGCGCGGGGCCGGATGGGCACGCCATCGAGCGGAGACAGATTGGGTTACGGGCCAGTTGAGCGACTGACGGAGGAGGCGCGCGTGCTCGTTGCGGGCATCCAGAGACTCGCGCCGGCCAGGCAGCGGCCGACCGTTATGACGAAGCACGCCCACGACCAGGGCACGGTTCGCATTGCTCGCGCCATCGATGGCGGCCGATGCCGGCCAGCCGGTCCGCGCAAGCTCGGAGAGCAGGCTTGAGCAGGGTCCCATCCCCGGCCGTGCTGCTGTCGCAGCCGCACCGCCGATACAACGCCCTCACCGACGAGTGGCTGCTGGTTTCGGCTGAACGGACAAGCCGACCGTGGCTCGGCCGCGAGGAGGTCCCGCCGCCGGCGAACCTGCCCACATACGACCCGTCCTGCTACCTGTGCCCGGGCAACTCGCGGGCCAACGGCGAGCGGAACCCCGTATACAACTCAACCTTCGTGTTCACCAACGACTTCGCCGCCCTGCGACCGGACACGCCCGAGGCATCGGTGCAAGACGGCCTGCTGCGAGCGGAGAGCGGACGCGGCACCTGCCGGGTCATCTGCTTCTCGCCGCGCCACGACCTGAGCCTGTCGCTTATGGGGGCCGGCCAGGTGCGGACCGTCGTGGATCTGTGGGCTAGTCAGACGGCCTCTCTGGGCGAACAGTTCGAGTGGGTCCAGGTCTTCGAGAACCGAGGCTCGGCGATGGGGGCCTCGAACCCTCACCCGCACGGCCAGATCTGGGCCGGGGACGCCCTGCCGCGCGAGGCGGAGAAGGAGGACGCGACCGGGCGCCGCCACTTCGAGGCCACGGGCCGGCGGTTGCTGCTCGACTACGCTGACCAGGAAGCCGGTGGCCCCAGAGAGCTAGGAAGCGACGATGACTGGCTGACCGTCGTCCCGTACTGGGCAACGTGGCCGTTCGAGACATTGGTCATCCCCCGACGGCCCGTCTCGCGGCTCCCGGACCTGGACGATCGCGCGCGCGACTTGCTGGCCGATCGGCTGCTAGGCTTGCTGCGCGGCTACGACGGACTGTTCGGGGCGCCGTTCCCCTACTCGATGGGATGGCACCAGGCGCCGTTCGACGGTGTCGACCGTCCTCACTGGCAGCTTCACGCCCACTTCTATCCGCCGCTCCTGCGGGCGACGGTTCGCAAGTTCATGGTCGGCTACGAGCTCCTCTCCGAGCCGCAGCGCGACATAACCGCCGAAGATGCCGCAGAACGACTACGATCGGCGATCAACGCCGCCAGTCCCTCAGCCGCCCAACCGGGCGGCTGAGGAGCCCCGCGGCTGCAGGCGACAACCGAGGAAGAGAAGGAACTGCATGGCTGGCCTTTCACCCGCCCACCTGTTGATCATCATGCTGGTCGCGCTGATCGTGGTCGGACCGGGGAAGCTGCCCGAGGTGGGCGCCGCGATCGGCAGGAGTCTCCGCGAGTTCCAGAAGGCCACCTCCGGGATTACCGACACGGTGACCGGAGCGATGGCCGGAACGATGGCGCCGCCCGCGAACACCCCCCAGCCGATGCAGCCCGCCCCACCGGCCCAGTCCTACTACGCGGCCGGGCCGGCATATCCCGCGCCGGCGGCGCCCGCGCCGGTCAACTACCCGGTCATGGGCACCGTCCAGGCCGCGCCGGCTGCGCCCGCTCCGATCGTTCCGGCCGGCGACCCGCTGCCGAACTCCACCGAGCAGCAACCCCCCTCGTCCCCGAGTGTCGGCTGAGAGTTACGGGCTCGAGGTCGGCCTCAGCCTGCATCTCGGCCTCGTTCCACGACCTCCGCGCTGAGACGAGGGTCGAGGCCAGGGCCGATTCAGCTGAAACCGGCCGCCGCGGCTGCAGAGCGAAGGAGCCAATGGAATGAGCGACGGACACACCGGCAACCCTTCGACCGCGGCGCGAGCCGCCGCCCTGCGAGGCAAGCTCGAAGCGCTGCCGGCCGGTGCCGATTCCGGAGCCTCCGGGCCAATCCGCCTGGTTCGCGCCCCGGGGCGCGTCAATCTCATTGGCGAGCACACCGACTACAACCAGGGACTGGTCCTGCCGGCCGCGATCGACCGCGAGGTCTGGATAGCGTTCTGGCCATGGGACCGCTCCGAGGTGGAGCTGACCTCCGTCGAGTTCGGGGAGACTCGCTCGTTCTCCCTGGCAGGGCTCTCACCGGAGACACGCGGCGCCAGGTCCTGGATCGACTACGTCGCGGCCACGGCCTGGGCCATGCGGGACGCCGGCCTGGGCGTGCGCGGCTTCCGGGGCGTGATGGACTCCACCGTTCCGATCGGGTCGGGGCTGAGCTCGTCGGCCGCGATCGAAATGGCCTCGAGCTGTGCCCTTGCCGTTCCCGGAGCGCCGCGGCCGGACGCCGGCGCGATGGCCGCCATCGCGCAGCGAGGAGAGAACCGCTACGTGGGCGTCAACTGCGGGATCATGGATCAGTTCGCCAGCGCGGCCGGCCGGGCCGGACACGCGCTGTTGATCGACTGTCGGATCAACCAGTTCAAGACCGCGCTGATGCCGGCGGGCCTCTCGCTCGTCGTCTGCGAAACCGGCTCGTCTCGCCGGCTCGAGGCCTCCGCCTACAACACCCGACGCTCGGAATGCGAGCTCGGGGTCAAGCTCATCGCCGAGCGCGAACCGGGCGTCAGGTCTTTGCGTGACGTCAATGACGCGATGCTGGAGCGCAATCGGGACCGGCTGCCCGAAGTCGTGGCCCGTCGCTGCGAGCACGTCGTCCGCGAAGACGGGCGCGTGATGGACACCGTGGCAGCGCTCCGGGACGGAGATCTCGATGCGCTCGGCCGGCTCTTCGCGGCCTCGCACGCATCGCTTCGGGACCTCTACGAAGTGAGCTCCGCCGAGCTCGACGCCATGGTCGATATCGCCGTGGCGGTCCCCGGCGTCGTCGCAAGCCGGATGACCGGCGCAGGCTTCGGAGGCTGCACCGTGAACCTGGTCGAGCACGGGGCGGAGGAAGCCCTGCGCGACGCCGTGCTGGCCCAGTATCGGAACCAGACCGGGCTCGAGCCCCGCGTCTACATCGTCGCCGCCGTCGACGGCGCGGGCGAGGTCAAGCTGGACGCATGACCCTCTCCCCCATCGAGATCGG
>PLOC01000010.1 GCA_003141955.1 Chloroflexota bacterium | reverse complement strand
GGCGTAGGCGTAGGCGTAGGCGTGGGCGTCTCGATAGTCAGCGTGACGGTGCTCAATGTCACGTCGGACGTCCCGATGCTCAACACCGTGCAGTCGTCGGTAAGCGAGACATTGCCGATGCTGCCCTCGGCATAACACCCATCCTGGTCAGTGCTTCCGTCCTGGCCGTTGCCCTGGTCGCTGAACTGGATCGTGAAGCCTCCAATGAAGCCCCCCACCGGAACGCCGAGCGAGAAGCTCCCAGCGTCGTCAGTGGTGGCGTCCCACATTGGGATCCAGTCAGGACTGTCGAGTTGGGGTTGGCCGATCGGGGTCCCGCCGGTTTCGACCGTAATCCCCACCAGCGGACCGTCGGGCCCCGTGATCGTCCCGTGGATGTGGACGAGCGCCGGCAGTGTGACATCGATCCCGGGAATGTCGGACGACCCAACGCTCACGGTTGTGCATGCGTCCACCAACGCCACGTTTCCGGCGATGTCGCTCGAGTAGCAACCGCCGGCGTACGCAGTGTTGGACATGCCGCCCCATTGGTTGAACGAAATCTCGTAGCCGCCCGGAGCAACCATGAGCGAGTAATGGCCGGCAGCGTCGGTGGTGACACGGGCGACGTTGGACGACTCCGTCTGCGCCACAACATAGATGTTCTCCAGCGGCCCATCTGTTCCCATGACGGTGCCGCTGATGGCGTAGGTCGTGCCAGACGCTCGGGCCCCGGACCTTGGCACAAACGCCGAGGCCAGGAGGGCCGCGATGGCGATAATCGTCAGCAGAAGTCGTGGCATCGTCGTGCGTGGCCCCCGCGACGTCGCCGATTCGAGCTCAGGCTTGAACGCAAAGTGCCGCCCCAACGGTCCCACCGCCGGTCCTCCTCCTGGGACGCCCCGGGGAACGTTACCTTCCCCCGAAGTCGCGTGGCCAGAATGCCGAGAGGCTTCAAGGGTAAGCAAGTGCCGAACGGCCTCGGGTTACTCCGCCAGCAGATGCCAGGGAGATTGTCGGCCTGGCGAGAGCGAAGAGCCAGGTCAGCGGCTGGTGCGCCAGCTCCGACGCTCCATGCACCCCATTGCCAGTTGACGAGTTGCCGGCCTTCCTGATTGACAGTCGGAAGCTAAGTTCGACAGGGCGGATCGGCTCACCCCGACTTGTACTGGCCAGGGCCCACCGTTATGCCGCTCGAGCGATAACCTCTCCAACCTGCTCCCGGGTCGCTCCGAGCCCCAGCAGCGACTTGACGAGCAGATCGACGGAGACGGACGCATCCGCCGCCTCCATCTTGGCGAATCGGGATTGGCTCGACCCGAGGCGCTTCGCCGTCTGCGCCTGCGTCCACCCCTGCTGCACGCGCACGTCACGCAGGAAGCGGGCGAGGGCAAGCTTGAGCTCGACGAAGGCCGCCTCCTCTGGGGTGAGCTCAAGGAAGTCTTCGGCATTCCCGACGCGCCAGCCGGCACCTTCGAGGCGATCCTTCCTATTCTGATCCATGGTCAGTTCACTCCCTTCCGCCGACGACATCGTCGTACCGGCGGAGTCGCCGTTGGCATGCTTCCATCACGTCTTTGGGCGTCGCCTGCGTCTTCTTCTTGAACACTTCTGCGATCACGATCGCGTCGTCATCGATCCGATAGACGACCCGCCAGGTGGAGTCCTCGTCCACAATTCGCAGTTCGTGGCACCGCTTCCCGATCGAGGGCATGGGCCTTGAGACAGGCATCCCGAGCGACTCGCCCTGCTGCATCCGCCGCAGCAGCACGCCAGCCTCGATGCGTGCCTGTGGAGACAGGGGAGGGGTTCTCACCTCGCCATGGAGCCAGACCAGAGGCCTGTCGTCCGTGCTCATGGGTGACATGATATGTCCGATCCGACATAGTCGTCAACTGTCCGGCGGGTTGCACCCGAGCCTCAGATCTACCCCTCAAATGCTCGCCAGGCGGCGGCGTTGACAACGCGGTGGCACGATGAATCTCACCGAACTAGCGCAAGGCCGATAGAACCAGCGCGGGGCCATAGGCATCTGAGATTAATCAGTTTGGTCGGGGCGGGCATCTGACAATCCTGGCCGACGGACTGGGCATCTGACACACCGGCTGTCGCCGGCGACGCCACTCGGAAAGCGAGGCGTTTGACGCCTTCGGCGAGGATCGGGCTCGGGCAACCCCCTGGAAAGAGTGGCGCGCCCGGAGGGATTCGANNTGATCCGAAGTCCGCTTCCCGTCGGGACGCTGCCGAAGGGCCGATTCGTGCGTGGAACGGCGCTCCCGGCGGCGCCGATTTGGTCGATTCCGGGGTGAGTCTGGATCCCGCCCTGGAGAGAGTCTTGGTCCCATCGTGTGAACTCGAAAGAGTCCGATGCCCTCTTCTGGATCGGCTTTCTTTCAAGAAGCCCACGACGAGACTCAGGGATTGTACGCCTCGACGCTTGGGCCTTCGCCGGCGGACTACCAGCCGATCAGGCGTGCGAGAGACGGTTGGGCGTGTTCGGGACGAGCGCGAAGCGACGCTCCGGCAGGCTCAGACAGCGCCGTGGGCGGCCCGCCGGACGGTTCACCGCTATGTCGGATCAGACATATAATGCCGACCGTGAGCGAAGGCGACAAACCTCTGGTCTGGCTGCATGGCGAGGTGAAAACCCCTCCACTGTCTCCACAAGCACGCATCGAGACTGGTGTGCTGCGGCGGATACAGCAGGGCGAACCTCTCGGGATGCCTGTCTCACGACCCATGCCCTCGATCGGCAAGCGCTGCCACGAACTACGAATTGTGGACGAGGACTCCACCTGGCGGGTCGTCTATCGGATCGATGACGACGCGATCGTGATCGCGGAAGTGTTCAAGAAGAAGACGCAGCCAACTCCCAAAGACGTGATCGAGGCCTGCCAACGGCGGCTCCGCCGGTACGACGATATCGTCGGCTGAAGAAAGCGAACTGAGATGGATCAGAACAAGAAGGATCGCCTCGAAGGCGCCGGCTGGCGCGTCGGGAACGCCGAGGATTTCCTCGAACTCACCCCCGAGGAGGCAGCGTTCGTCGAGCTCAAACTTGCCCTCGCCCGGCTCCTGCGTGACGTGCGCGTGCAGCAGGGGTGGACCCAGGCGCAGAGCGCGAAGCGTCTGGGGTCGAGCCAATCGCGATTCGCCAAGATGGAGGCGGCGGACGCGTCGGTTTCCGTCGATCTGCTCGTCAAGTCACTGCTGGGACTCGGAGCGACCCGTGAGCAGGTTGGAGAGGTTATCGCTCGAGCGGTATAACGTCGACTGACCTGCGCCCGGCCAGCACGCATCGGGAGCCCGACCTCGAGGCTGCACCGGTCCCGGGCGCGGAGTAAGAGCCAAACGGTGGCCTTAGTAGCGCGGCCCGGGCTACCTAGCCGCGCCACCGGATGTCTCTGGCAGGGGCCGGTCACCGGCACCTCCTGCCCACGCCTGCCGGCATCTGCCTCAGGGCAGGATCGAGCGCAGGTACTCGCGGTTCATGGAACTGACCTGAAGGCCATCGCCACCATAGTGCTCCGTGACGAAGGCACCCCGGAAGCCCACCGACAACGCGTACCGGACCGCCTTCCGATAGTTGATGACCACAGTCGCCATCCGGGCTGGAGCCGTCCGACGTCTACTGGCCCGCATTCCGGGAGATCGACTTCCTGCGAGCAATCCGCACTCATCAGCGGCGCTCTCGACGCTTTGGCCGCTGAGGCCAGATTGCGGGTCCCGGACGAATCGGAGCGCCGTTCCGGGCGTCACGATGGCTTGAGTGATGGTCTCTGTGAACTTGGCTCGGCCAACGTCGACGCGGCTCGAGCACCTGTACGTGCATGCGAGAATGTCCGCAGCACGGTGGCTTGGGCAAGCGTCCCATTCCCGGCCGCCGGGATCGCGTCGAGCCAGTGGGCGAGACGACCCGCGTGCAGTGGGGTACGGGGATGAACAGGGGTGGGGCGGTAGGCCGACTTCTATCGAGCCTCGTCATCGGGGCCCTCCTTACAGGCTGCACCTCCAGCGCAAGCCCTTCACCAACGCCGGTAACGCCGACCGCACAGCCCACCATCGAGGCTGCCACGCCGACACCCGGGCCGACGCCTGCACCTGGTTTTGTCCCGACCGGCTCGATGGCCACCGTTCGCTACCTTCCCTCCGCGACGACCCTATCCGATGGCCGCGTCCTCATCGCCGGGGGGCAGGACGACTCCCTCCAACCTCTTGATTCAGCCGAGCTATATGACGCGAAGACCGACACCTTCAGCGCGACCGGCACGATGACTGCCGCTAGAGCCGCGCACACCGCCACGCGGCTCTCGGACGGCC
>PLOC01000106.1 GCA_003141955.1 Chloroflexota bacterium | reverse complement strand
GGCCGCCCGCGCCGCAGGGCTGGTGGCCGCCGGCGCCGCAGGCCTGGCCGGGCGCACCCCAGACGCCTCCACCTTCGCCCGACTCGTCTCCAACGTCTCCGGCCGATTTCGTCTTCGACAGCGCCGGCCGGCTCGTGAGCCCGAGCGCCCCGACACACCGCCGGCCGAACCGGCTGCCGATGATCCTTTCGGTGCTGGCCGCGGTCATGATCGCCTTCGCGGGCGGCATGGTCGTCGACCATCTCACCGTGTCCGCGCAACAGACGGCCCAGGCACAGCCGCTCCCGGACTTCACCGTCTACGAGCAGGCACTCCAGGACATCCGCGAGCACTATGTCGGCAGCTCCTCGATCACCGACCAACAGCTCCTCTACGGCTCCATCAGCGGCATGGTCGACGCCCTGGGCGACACCGGCCACAGCCGGTTCCTGACGCCTCAGGAGTACCAGCAGGAAATGAGCCAGCTGAGCGGCACGGTCGCCGGGATCGGCGTACTGATCACGCAGACGAACGGCGAGCTGGTGGTCGAGCGCGTGATCGCGGGCTCGCCGGCAGCAGGAGCGGGCGTCCTGGCAGGGGATCAGATCACGGCCGTGAACGGCACCTCGACCTCGGGCATGACCTTCGACCAGCTGGCCACCCTGATCCGGGGCAATCCGGGAACGCAGGTGACGATCTCGGTCATTCATCCTGGCGCGGCTACCAGCGTGGACATCACGATGACGCGCGCCACGGTGACCGCACCCCTGGTGGACTGGGGAATGGTGCCCGGCACTCACATCGCCGACATCGCCCTGTACGAGTTCGACGACGGCGCCGCCGACCAGGTGAAGCAAGCCATTGAGGGGGCCAAGCTACAGGGGGCCACGGCGATCGTGCTCGACCTGCGAGGGAACCCGGGCGGTCTCGCCGACGAGGCCCGCAGCGTGGCCAGTGAGTTCCTCTCGACGGGCAACGTCTACCTGGAACAGGATGCGTCCGGGAATCGAACCCCCATCACCGTCGACACATCCTGGGCGAGCACCGAGGCCGAGACCGCCGGGCTGCCGATGGTGGTGCTCGTCGATCACGACACGGCGAGCGCCGCGGAGATCGTCGCCGGGGCGCTGCAGGACTCTCTCCGCGCCAAGATCGTCGGGCTGACGACCGTCGGCACGGGCACCGTGCTCCAGGCCTTCCCGTTGTCGGACGGATCGGTCGTCCTGCTCGGGGTCGCCGACTGGCTGACGCCGTCCGGCCACCTGATCTTCGGCAGGGGCATCACGCCTGACCAGACGGTTGCCCTGGCGAGCGGCACCACGCCAGTCGATCCGATCAACCTGAGCGGGATGACGACAGCAAGCCTCCAGTCCTCCGGCGATGCGCAACTGCTCGCCGCCATCGCGGATCTGAGCCAGTAGGCGGACGGAAGCCGGCGGGGTCGGATCAGGCGCCGGGGCGCGTCCGGCTACCTGGTCTTCGGGGCCGTCACGGTCGGCGCCGCGAGCCACGCCTGGGTCGTCTCGACGTCGAATGCGGCCACGACGGCCCGCAGCTCGTCGAGCGTCAGGCCCTCTGCTCGACCGCCGGTCATCAGGTCCATGTACTCGTAGCTGGCCGCCGTCTCGGCGTACTCGATGCGATCGACCGCCCTCTTGACGGAGATGCTCGAGCGAGCCATGACGCCGTGCTTCGCCCAGATGACGATGCGGTGCGTGCGCAGGCTTCTGACGTTCGCTTCCATGAGCGGAGCGGAGCCGGGGAGCATGAACGGCAGGATGCCGATTCCGGCCGGCAGGTTGATGATCGTCTCGGGCTCCCACCGCAGGAGGCGCCGGTTCAGGTAGTCCTCGTCCCGATACGCGGGGACCTGGCTGAGGAAGGTGAGACGCTGCGGCTGGGCATGGACGATGGCGTGGAAGTTCGTGTCTGTCCTCTCCACGGCATCGTCATGCACCCCGAGGTGCGAGTTCCACTCGGAGGTGACGCGCTCGAACAGCCGGCCCGGCGCGGTGTGGAGCACGCCCGCGGTCCCGTCGGACGAGACCCGCACGACTCCCAGATTGGCGACCGGGTCGAGCTGGATCTCGCGCAGGCGCCTGCCTGAGCCTGTGACGATAACGAGGTTGTTCGCGAGGTGCGGCGCAGGCTGCGGCAGCTCGATCTCTTCGACGATCGGGAACCGGCGGCGGACCTCCATCGGCCAGCCGACGTAGACGGAGATGTTGCCGGCCGCGCCCTCGCTGGCGTCGATGGCGGCTATGCGGCCACCGCCCGCCCCGATGGAGGCGAGGATCTCCTCGAGGTCCGGAAATGGTTCCTTCAGCGCCACGCTCGCCGATGACCTCCTGATGATGGGCGTCGCTTATGGTCCGGGGCGCCGCCAGGTGGATCGTAGACCACGCGGATCCCTGGTTTCATCGGCCGGGACATCGGTGGCTGCCGCCGGGCTCAGTCGAGATGGAAGACTTCTTCGAGGCGGCGGTGGAATCCGGTGGCGGGGTCGATGCAGGGGTCGATGAGGGCCGACATGTCCGCCTGCCAGGGGGCATTCACCGGGGCCGCGTCCATCATCGTCCGGAAGCGCTCGAAGTCGTCGACCTCGAGCACGCCGAACAGATCGTCGTCGTGAAGGTAGATGGAGTAGTTCCGAGCTCCTGCCGCGCGGAGTGCGTCGAGCATCTCCGGCCAGACCGCGGCGTGGCGCCGCCGGTATTCGGCCTTGGCTCCGGGGAGGAGCTTCATCGCAAACGCGACTCGTTCCATTGGCGTGCTCTCGTGCTCTCAATAGCGCCGACCCCGGCGCCGGGCAATCCCGGGCCGGGGTCGGCACATATGTGGCTAGAAGCCGTTGCTAGAAGCCGAAGGATGCGACGTACTGGTCGATGTTCTGGGCGTTGAAGACGAACGGAGGACCGAGAACGACGACGCTGTTCGCGCCGATCGTGTACGGCGCGCCGCCGTTGAGGCTCGGGACGGTGAACGTATCGCCCGGGTTGCCCTTGATGGTCCCGTTGAGGAGATCAACGGCGACCGCATAGGCCAGGTAGCCAAGGTCAGTCACGTTCCAGAGAGCGAACTCCGGAGCCGCGCCCGACTTGACGAAGGTCTGCATACCCATTGGAGTGCCAAGGCCGGTCACAAAGACCTTGCCGATCAGATTCTGGGACGTGACGACCTGCGCCGCGGCGACGATACCAACGGTCGTCGGCGCAATGATCACTTTGAGGTTCGGGTGAGCCGCGAGCATGGCCGTGGTTTGCGTCGTGCTGATCGTCGGGTCATCGTTGCCGTAGTAAACGCCATCCAACTTGAGGCCGGCGTACTTCGAGCCCGTCAGCGTAGTCTTCATGGCCGCGATCCAGGCGTTCTGGTTCGTGGCGGTCTGAGCAGCTGAGAGGACTGCGATCTCGCCGGTGCAGTTCGGAGCTTCGTCGCAAGCCATGTCGGCGAGGCCCTTGCCAATGCCGGCCGTGTCCGCCTGGTTCACGAACACGCTGTAGGCACCGACCGCAGGACTCGAGTCATAGCCGACTACCTTGATGCCGGCGGCCATCGCCGACTTGAGGGCCGGGGCGATCACGTTCGCGTCGTCCGCGGAGACGAGGATCGCCTTCGCGCTCTGGGTGGTTGCCGTCTGAATGAACGGGATCTGCAGCGTCGCGTCTGCGCTGCTGGGGCCAACCTCGGTCAGGGTGCCGCCGAGATCGCACGCAGCGTTCTGGGCGCCCTTGAAGGCGACGTCGAAGTACGGATTGTTGATCTGCTTCGGGAGCATGACGATGTTACCCGTGATGCCACCCGTCGGGCACGGCGTCGCCGTGGGGGCGGCCGTCGGAGTAGCCGGCGCGGCCGTCGGCGTAGCCGGCGCAGGAGTGATGACGGGGGCAGGGGTGATGACGGGTGCCGGAGTCGGCGTTGCAGACGAGCTGCAACCGGCTAGTACGAGTGCGAGGGCCACACCAGCGGCCGCTCGCGGCAAGCGGTGGAACATAGAACTCCTCCTTTGAACATTATGGAACACTGAACGACTCAGTTGGGCGTTTTGGATCGAACCACTCCTCTCTTCCTGCACTAACGAACGACCTCGCCGGGCGCCGGGTCGTGAGCCGGCCGCCTTCGTCCGAGACGAGTGCGATCGACCAGTTCCCGCACCAGGCGAGCAAGTTGGGGAGTTACCACGGAAATGATCAGAAGCAGCCCGATGGCCACGTTCTGGTAGTCGGTCGAGATACCGGCCTCGGTCAACGCGCTCTTGAGCGTCCCAAGAATCAACACGGCGAGGATGACGCCAGGCACGGTGCCCTTGCCGCCATTGATGTCCACGCCGCCGAGCACCACGATCGTGACGACCGCCAGTGTGAAATTGAGCCCGGCGTCGGGCGTGGCGGCCGAGGTGCGCGACGTGAGAAGGATGCCGGCAAGCGCGGCCACCAAACCCGAGACGGCGAATAGCGCCATCTTGAGAGCCCCGACGCGAACGCCGGAATAGCGCGCCGCTTCCTTGTTCTTGCCGACGGCGAACACCTGGCGTCCTATCCAGGTCCCATGGACGATGGCTACGGTGACCACGGCGAGAAACAGGAACACGAAAAGCGTCCACGGGACGTTCGTGCCCGGCACGTATCCGAAGCCGAAGTTGGTGAAACTGGCCGGGAAGTCGGTGACGACCGTCGAGCCCAAGACCACGTGGCCGAGCCCGCGGAACAGAGCGTACGTCGCGAGGGTTACGACGAGCGATGGTAGCCCCCAGCGGACCACGAAGAAGCCGTTGAAGAGGCCTCCCAGGACGCCGACCGCCAGAACGATCGGTATGCACACCTCGAGGGGAACGCCCGAGGCCCACAGCCACCCCAGAACGCAGCTCGACAAGCCGACCATGGACTCGACCGACAGATCGATTTCGCCGGTGATGATGATCGGGGTCATGGCCAGGGACATGATCGAGATCTCTATCACGGCCTGAATCGAGAAGCCGAAGTTCGACCAGGTGAGGAAGTAGGGCGACAGCTTGACGCCCCACCAGACCACGAAGGCCAGGAGGACGATGAGGAACGTTTCCATGCGGGCCGCTGCGAGCAGAGACCGGCCTACCCGGCTCATGGCGCTGACCGAATGGCCACCGGCAGCGATCGACACCTCGGCAGACGGTTGCAGCGCGTCTGGCCCGCCGGTGGGGCGTGGATCTTCGGTCATCGCATTCGGCTCCGCGCCTTGGCGCGTTGAGTGCGCATCTGGACCAGCGCATCCGTGACCACAGCGAGCAGGATCACGGCCCCGTAGATCACCTGGAGCCACTCCTGCGGAAGGTTCAGCACGGTGAGTGCGTTGTTAATGAGGCCAAGGAAGAGGGCGCCGATGGCTGCGCCCACCACGGTCCCCGAGCCGCCCGAGATCGACACCCCGCCGACGACGACGGCGGCTATCACCGCCAGCGACTCGCCACTTGCCGACGACGCGTAGAGCTGCCCGAACTCGATCCCCCACAAGACACCCGCGACGCCGGCGAGCATCCCGGCCAGGGCAAACACGAGAAAGACGGTCGATCGGGCCCCCACGCCGATTGTTGCCGCGGCCTCGGCGTTGCTGCCGACGGCGTAGACCTGGCGGCCGAAGACGGTGTACCGAAGAATAAGGGCCGCCACGATGACTACGGCAATGGCCAGGATCACGAAGAGCGGGACACCGAAGATGGTCTGGCTGGCGGGATCCGTGTACCCGTTCGGGAGGTCCGAGGTGGTGATCTCCTGGCCATTCGCCACCCAGTAGGTCAGGCCGCGATAGATGCTCAACGTTCCAAGCGTGGCGACGATCGATGGCACTCGAAAGATCGTGATGACGACGCCGTTGGCCATGCCCAGCGCAAGGCCAAGCCCGATCCCGAGCGCCCAGGCCGCCGGAAGCGGGATGTTCTGGCCTTTCAACATCTCGGCAACGACGAACGCGACGAGACCCATGGTCGACTCGACCGAGAGGTCGATGTTCTTGGTGATGATGACGAGGGCCTCACCGACGGCCGCGATGACAATGATCGCCGTGAGCGCCGTGACGGATATCAGGTTCGTCGACGAGAGGAAGTTCGGTGCCTCGAACCAGACGAACATCGACAGCACGACCACGACGGCGGCGAGCGTCACCTCGCGGGATCGCGCGGCCCGACCGATCAGCGTGCCGACGCGGCTGGGTGCCCTAACGTTCGCCGGAGCGCTAAGCGCCACTGTGCGTCTCCTCCGCATTCTGCCCGGTCGCTGCGAACATGACCCGCTCCTCGGAAGCCTCGGCTCGCGGGATCTCGGCCGTTATGCGGCCCTCATGGAGCACCATGATCCGGTCGCTCATCGCGAGAACTTCCGGAAGCTCGCTGGAGATCAAAACGATCCCGAGCCCGGAAGCCGCGAGGTCGGAGATGATGCGATGGACCTCCACCTTCGCGCCGATGTCGACGCCGCGAGTAGGTTCGTCGAGGATGAGCACCCGCGGCTCCGTGGCCAGCCACTTCGCGATGACCACTTTCTGCTGGTTCCCGCCGGACAGCGCTTCGATCAGCTCCCCCACGCCGGTTGAGCGGATTCGCAACCGCTCCGTGTAGCCGGCCGCGAGATTGCGCTCGCGACTGCCTCGTATGAAGAGGTGCGGGAAGAGCCGCGGAATGATCGGCAGGGAAACGTTCTCCGCGATCGAGAAGCCGGCAACCAGACCGTCCAGATGTCGATCTTCCGGGACGTAGGCGACGCCGGCTCGCAGCGCTTCGGACGGCGTCTTGAAGCGCACCCGCTTGCCCTCGAGCAGAACCTCGCCCGCGTCGGCGCGATCGATGCCGAACAGGACGCGGGCGACTTCGGTCCGACCGGCGCCGACGAGCCCGGCAAGGCCCACGATCTCGCCCGCGCGGACGGAGAAAGTGATGTCGCGGAAGGCGCCGACCCGAGTCAGCCCCTTGACGTCGAGGAGCACGTCGCCGATCTTCGAGGCACTCCTCGGAAACAGCGAAACGGAGCGGCCGACCATGTAGCGGACCAGGTCGGCGGCCGTCAGTTCGGATGTCGGGGCAGTGACCACGTGGCGCCCATCGCGGAGGACTGTCGCGCGACCGCACAGCTGGAATACCTCTTCGAGGCGATGGCTCACGAAGAGGACGGCCACGCCGCGGTCGCGAGTCTGGCGGACGATGGCAAAGAGGCGATCGACCTCGTGCGCGGAGAGAGATGCCGTCGGCTCGTCAAGAATGAGAACGCGCGCGTCGATCGAGAGCGCCTTGGCGATCTCGATCAGCTGCTGATCCGCCATCGACAGACCGCGGACGACCGCAGTGGGATCCAGGCTGACACTGAGGCTGTCGAAGAAGACGTGCGCAGACCGCCGCATCTCTCGCCAGTTGACGGAGCCGAACCGGCCGGTTGGGGCGTGACCCATGAAGACGTTCTCGGCGACCGTGAGGTCCGGGAACAGGCGCGGCTCCTGGTGGACGGTGGCGATGCCGAGCGAGCGCGCGTGCGCTGGCCCGTGGATCAGCACCGGCTTGCCATCGAGCACGATGGTGCCGGCATCGGGCTGATGGATCCCGGCCAGCACCTTCACGACAGTGCTCTTGCCGGCCCCATTCTCGCCGACGAGCCCGTGGATCTCGCCCGGCAGCAGGTCCAGCGAGACGTCCGCAAGCGCCTGGGTGGCGCCGAACCGTTTCGACACACCGACGAGTGCGACAGGAGGAGGTGCGAGCTTGACGGTGGCGCCCTCGATTGCGGTCATGGGCTTGCCCTCGCTCATGACGGGGTCTCCAGTGCCGTGGAGCCCGATGGCCGTCGGATGCCCGGCGCAAACGTCTTCTCGAGCGCCGGAGCCACGTGAACGGCGACCCGGCGCTGGCGCAGCTCGTTTGCCATGCCCGCCGGCGCATCGTCATCGGTCACGACCGCGGTGAGCCTGTCCGTGGAGCAGAAGGTCGAGAACGCTGCCCGCCCCCACTTCGTGTGGTCGACGAGCGCCACGACTTCGCTGGCCGAGGCGACGATCAGGCGCTTCATCTGCGCCTCCTCGTCGGTCGCGTCACTCAAGCCCGTCTCCAGGGTGAAGCCGGCGGCGCCCATGAACGCCTTCTGGATGTTCACCTTCTCGAGCAGCCCTCCGCCGAGCGGACCCACGACGGACATCGCCTCCCATCGGACGAAGCCGCCGGGCAGAGCCACAGTGATTCCACGGCCGCCCGCGAGCTCGGAGGCGATGCGAAGCCCGTTCGTTATCACGGTGAGGTGGACCCAATGGCCGCGGGTTCTCAGGTGCCGGGCCATGGCGAGCGCGGTCGTGCTCGCGTCCAGGGCGATGCTTTCGCCATCGATCACCAGCGCTGCCGCGGCCGCGCCAATGCGATCCTTCTCTGCGCGCTGGAGGCGCTCGCGGATCTCGAACGCGCGCTCCGGCTGGCTCCGGCTCGGCGCGAGCGCACCGCCGTGAGCGCGGACGACCCGTCCCTCAGTCTCGAGCACGCGGAGATCCTTGCGGATCGTTACCTCGGAAACCGCGAACCTCTCAGCGAGATCGGTGACGCGCACCCGGCCCTGTTCCTCAACGCTGCGGGCGATGTGCTGCTGGCGCTCACGCGCGAACACTTCCCGGTGATCGCCCGTCTCCATCCAGCTAGATTCTCCTTCGGCCAAAGCGCGCCTGCGGATCATCACTTTCGAGTGCTCGCGGGCCCTGAAACAGTAGACGAGAAGCAATCGAACTGTCAACGACGAGATTGAAACCAATCGGAACCTGTGGCAAGCTGATGGCTGCCATCGCGGCGGACCTCCTGAGGACCCTTTCGCACGGGGCCGCGGCGACCAGTGAGCGCGTCCGCCAGGTAGACAGGGATGGAGGCGACCGTGACCTCGACAGCGCCAGACAGTCGGTCCGCAAAGGCTGTGCTTCGAACCCAGCGGATCGAGCTCCCCTCATGGGCCTTCGGCAACTCCGGAACCCGGTTCAACGTTTTCGGTCAGAAAGGCATCCCGCGGACGCCCTACGAGAAGATCGACGACGCGGCACAGGTCAACCGCTTCACGGGTGTCGCGCCCACCGTTGCGCTCCACATTCCCTGGGACAAGGTCGACGACTACGCGGACCTGGCGCGGCACGCCGCGGAACAGGGTGTCGCGCTCGGCACGATCAACTCGAACACCTTCCAGGACGACGACTACATGCTCGGCAGCGTCTGCCACCCCGACGCCCGCATCAGGCAGAAGGCGGTCGACCATCTCCTCGAATGCGTCGACGTCATGGACAAGACGGGGTCGCGCGACCTCAAGCTGTGGTTCTCGGACGGCACGAACTACCCCGGTCAGGACGACATCCGGGCTCGCCAGGACCGGCTGGCTGAGTCGTTGCGGAAGGTCTACAAGCGGCTCGGCCCGAACCAGCGAATGGTCCTCGAGTACAAGCTCTTCGAGCCCGCCTTCTACCACACCGACGTGCCGGACTGGGGCACGTCGTTCACCCATTGCGTCGCCCTCGGACCCAAGGCGAAGGTCGTCGTCGACACGGGCCACCATGCGCCGGGCACGAACATCGAGTTCATCGTCGCCTCGCTGCTCCGCGCCGACAAGCTCGGCGGCTTCGACTTCAACTCGAGGTTCTACGCGGACGACGATCTGATGGTCGGCGCCGCCGATCCCTTCCAGCTGTTCCGGATCATGCACGAGTGCGTGAAGGCCGGTGCCCTCCGGCCGGAGAGCGGCGTTGCCTTCATGCTCGACCAGTGCCACAACATCGAGCCGAAGATCCCGGGCCAGATCCGGAGCGTGATGAACGTCCAGGAGGCGACCGCCAAGGCGCTGCTCGTCGACCAGAAGGCACTCGAGGCGGCGCAGCAGGCAAGTGACGTCCTCGGGGCGCACGCGGTCTTGATGGACGCCTACGACACCGACGTTCGCCCGATTCTGCGAGACATGCGGACCGAGATGAAGCTGGATCCGGACCCCATGGCGGCATTCGCCCGCTCCGGCTACGCGGAGAAGGTCGCAGCGGAGCGGGTCGGTGGCCAGCAGGCCGGGTGGGGTGCGTGAGCGTCGAGACAGAGCACCTCGTCGCGGCAGCTTTCGTACAGTGACCGATACCGTCGCGGCCGTCGATCTCGGCGCCTCGTCCGGGCGCGTGATGGTCGGCCGCGTCGGCCCGCGCACCCTCGAGCTCGAGGAGGCCTACCGGTTCGCCAACGACCCCGTCGTGCTGCCCGACGGCCTGCATTGGGACGCGTTGCGGCTCTATCACGAGATCATCGAAGGCCTGCGCCGCGCCGTTCGGCTGACCCCTTCGCTCGCGAGCGTCGGGGTCGACGGATGGGGCGTGGACTACGGGCTCCTGGATCCGGCCGGACGGCTCCTCGGCAACCCTTACCACTACCGGGACGGCCGGACGGCCGCCGGAGTGGAGCGGGTCCACGCGGCCGTGCCGCAGGACCGCTTGTACGCCACGACCGGGACCCAGTTTCTGCCGATCAACACCGTCTACCAGCTGGAGGCCGCGCTGGGGACAGCGGAGCTGGAAGCGGCCAGCGCCCTGCTCATGATCCCGGACCTCATCGGATACTGGCTGGCCGGCGGTATTCACGTCGAGGCGACGAACGCGTCAACGACCGGGCTCTTCGATCCCGTCGCCGGTTCCTGGGCCCTCGACCTCGTCCGCGAGCTCGGCCTGCCCGCAGCGATCTTGCCCGAGCTCGTCCACGCCGGCGACGCGCTCGGCTCCATCCGTCCGCAGGTGATGGCCGATACGGGGCTTTCACGCGATGCCGTCCTGACAGCGGTGGGATCCCACGACACCGCATCCGCGGTGGTCGGCGTGCCGGCGGCCGACGAGCGGTTCGCCTACATCTCGTGTGGGACCTGGACGCTCGTAGGTGTCGAGCTCGGTGCACCAGTCCTCGGGGAGGCGAGCCAGAAGGCGAACTTCACCAACGAGCTGGGCGTCGACGGCCGAACGCGGTATCTGCGGAACGTGATGGGCCTGTGGCTGCTCCAGGAATCGATGCGCGTCTGGGAGCGCGAGGGCGGGGAGGTGGGTCTCGCGCAGCTGCTCGCCGCGGCCGCCGAGCTGCCTCCGGGCGGAAGCGTCATCGACGTGGACGAGCCGGGGTTCCTGCCGCCCGGCGACATGCCGGCCCGGATCGCCGCCCATTGCCGAGCAACGGATCAAATAGTCCCATCCTCACGGCCGGCGTTCGTGCGCTGCATCCTCGACAGCCTGGCGTCGGCGTTCGCCCGCGCGATCGCCGACGCCCGCCGGCTTTCGGGAGTCGACATCGACGTCATCCACGTCGTCGGCGGCGGCAGCCGCAATGAGCCGCTATGCCAGCTCACGGCGGACGCCTGCGGATTGCCCGTCATCGCCGGCCCGGTCGAGGCGACGGCGCTCGGGAACGTCCTGGTGCAGGCCCGGGCGCGCGGGCTGATCAGCGGCGACCTCGCCACGCTGCGCTCGGTCGTACGCGCGACGCAGCCCCTCCGCCGCTACGAGCCGGCGGCCCACGCACCGACGCGGGTGGCCTGACAGGCGCGGGTCGCGCCGGGCTGACAGAGCTGCCACCGGGTCCATCACGCCGTCTGACGGCGTGATGTTGGAGGGCCGTGTGGGATTCGGACCCACGACCAGCCGATTAAAAGAGCCCGTCG
>PLOC01000040.1 GCA_003141955.1 Chloroflexota bacterium | reverse complement strand
ATTAGCCGGGCTTTGCTCACGTCCTCGCCTCTATCACGACGTTTGGACTCTGTGCCTGCGTAGTCCTGACGTCAAGACGCAGACGCTTCCGGGAGCGCGCCAATCGGTGGTGGTCGGGCTGACATGGCATGTCAGCCGTCATCACACCTTCCTGCCGGACTGGCGCCGCCGCTTCTAAGGGTTCGCTCACCTTCATCGTCGGGGACGGCGAGTCCCAGGGCGACGGCTGGGTCGTTTCCGGCGGAAAGACCCTCTATGTCGACAGCGTCGTCGTGCAGGCAAGCAGCGCGTCCGGAAAGTCGCCCCTCGTGATCGCCTGGAGCTGGTAGGCCGGAGCCTCACCGCCCGGCCGCGGGCCGTTCGATTGCAGGGATTCACCTCGTCTGCTAGGGTTTGGCCCCGCCACGTCCCGCTCAGGAGCAGGTATTGCCCTCGCCCGCGAGCCCAGCGCTTCGAGCCCTGCGCAGGCTGGTCACACGCGACCCCGAGACGCCGATCCGCCTCGAGTTCGGCGGAGTGCGCGCCTCGCTGAGGACGTCGCTGCGCAGCCTGATCCAGGCCGCCGGCGCTCCGGCGAGCGAGATCCTGGGGAGCGCCGGCGAAGCGCGCTTCGGTTTGGCCGGCGAATCTACGGTCCAGACCAACGTGGGTGGACCCACGCCGGACTTCTTCAACCGGCACCTGGCGCCTCTGGCCAGGCACCGCCGCCTCCTGCCACTGGGCTCGTGCCTTCTGCTGGTGATCTTCGCGGCAGCCACCGCTCTTACGCCCGTGTCGGCGCAGGGTGCCCAGCAGGAGCCCGGCGCCAGCCCGGCCGCGATCAGCGACGAAACTCCCGTTTCGGCGACCGGCGTCGGTGACGAGACCCTGCCTGGAAGCGTCGACGAGTCTGCCGCCGATAGCTCGATCTACAACGTCATGCAGGAGGTCGGCAGCGCTCCCGGCACCAGCGGCTTTCAGACGTACATCGTCAAAAGTGGCGACAGCCTCAAGAAGATCGCCGGCGAGTTCGGGCTCAACTACCTGACGATCTACTGGGCGAACACCAGTCGGCTCCCCAGCCCAACGTCGATCCGCGTCGGCCTCAAGCTCCTGATCCCTCCGGTCGACGGCGTTCTGGTCACCGTCAAGGCCAAGGACACGCTCAGCGGACTGGCGGCTAAGTACCACTCCACGGTCCAGAAGATCACCGCGGCCAACGACCTGTCCGGCACCACCGTCGCGATCGGCCAGGAGTTGATCGTACCCAGCACGCCACCGGCCCTTCCCGCTCCCAAGCCACCGTCCGCCGCCAGCCTGGCGTGGCACGGCGGCAAGCTTCGATGGCCCGTGCCGGGCCACACGCAGATCACCCAGCGGTTCGGCTGCACGGGCTTCTACGCCGAGCCACCGTACGGCGGCTGCGCCCATTTCCACGACGCCATCGACATCGTCGCGCCCACGGGCACTCCCGTCGTGGCCGCGTATGGCGGGACCGTCATCTTCGCCGGCTGGAAGTACTCGGGCGACCCCGGCTACGGTGGGGGTCTCGTCGTCTGGATCTCGCACGGGGGCAAGCTGTGGACGACCTACAACCATCTCTCCGCCGAGTACGTGCACGTGGGACAGGTGGTAACGGCCGGGCAGCGCATCGGCAGCATCGGCATGACCGGCAACGCTACCGGGCCGCATCTCCACTTCGAAGTGTGGGTCTGCTACCCCTGGACGGGCGGCACGGTCGGCTGCGCCCGGAATCCGCTCGACTACTTCTGAGCCGGCATGGAGATCCCGGACCGCGCCGTCATCGACCGCGAATCCGGGGTCTGGCTTGGCCTCGACCTCGGCACACAGAGCGCGCGCGCACTGGCGGTCACGGCGAGCGGCGAGGTCGTCGGGGCCGGCACCCAGCCGCTCACCGGCCACAGGTCGGGGGCCCGGCACGAGCAGGACCCGGAAGCGTGGTGGCGGGCGATCGCCGCGGCCTCGTCCGAGGCGATGCAAACGGTGCCCCCGGGGGCCGTCCGAGGCGTAGCGGTCGATGCGACGTCGGGAACGATCGTGCTGGTCGATCGCAAGGGGTCGCCGGTGACCCCAGGGCTCATGTACGACGACACGCGTGCCACCGGGCTCGTCGAGCGAGTCAACGCCGCGGGCGAGCGGGTCTGGACCGAGCTGGGCTACGGCCGGATGCAGCCATCGTGGGCCCTGCCCAAGCTCCTCTGGCTGCTCGAGGCGTACCCGCAGCTTCCCCGCGGCGCCCGGCTCGCGCACCAGTCCGACTTCGTCGGCCGCCGGCTCGTGGGGCAGGAGGTCCCGGCCGACCTGAGCAGTGCGCTCAAGACCGGCGCACATCTCATCGAGGAGCGATGGCCCGACGAGGTCATGGACGCACTCGGCGTGCCGCAAGGTCTGCTGCCGGAGCTGGTCCGCTCGGGGACGGTCATCGGCGCGGTGAGCCGTGCGGCCGCGGCCGCGACGGCTATCCCGCCGGGCACGCCCGTTATCGCGGGCATGACCGACGGCTGCGCGGCGCAACTCGGCGCCGGAGCGCTGCGGCCCGGCTGCTGGAACTCGGTCCTGGGCACGACGCTCGTCGTCAAGGGAGTCACTCACGAGCTCATCCACGATCCGCTCGGCGCGGTTTACTCACACCGCGCACCGAACGGGGACTGGCTCCCCGGCGGCGCGTCGAGCACCGGTGCCGGTCTGATCTCCCGGGACTTCGCCGGTCGCGATCTGGACGAGCTGGGTCGCGCAGCCGCCGCCCACGAACCCTCAGCGATGCTCGCCTACCCGCTCGCCTCGGCGGGCGAGCGGTTCCCGTTCGTTGCACCGGCGGCCCAGGGCTTCGCGCTCGGGGGCGACGGCTCCGAGGCTGACCGGTTCGCGGCCGTCTTGCAGGGCATCGGCTACATCGAGCGGCTCTGCTACGACTACCTGCACCTCCTGGGCGCCCCGATCGACGGCGACCTCGTCCTCACCGGCGGCGCCACGCGGAGCGAATACTGGTGCCAGCTCCGGGCCGACATCCTCGGGCGTCCCGTTACTCTTCCCGAGAACTCGGAGCCCGCGCTGGGGATGGCGGTTCTCGCGGCCAGCCCGGGCAGAGACCCGGCCGACGTCGCCGCCGAGATGGTGCGCATTCGGGTAACCATCGACCCGCGCTCCGGGTCGGCCGGGCGCTTCGACACCGCGTACGTGCGCCTCGTCGACGAGATCGAGCGTCGTGGCTGGCTCGGCGCCGCCCTCGCGACGCATGCACGAGAACGGGCGGGGCGATGACCGACCTCGTCCTGGTCCGGCACGGCGAGACGGTGTGGCACGCCGAGAACAGGTACGCGGGCGTGTCGGAGGTCGAGCTATCCCCGCGCGGGCTCGGGCAGGCAGCGCGACTGGCGACGTGGGCTTCTTCGGCCGGGCTTGCCGCGGTCTGGTCCTCCCCGCTCGGCCGGGCGCTCGGCACCGCGATCCCGTGCGCCGATTCGGCGGGCCTGCGATTGCAGGTCGATGCCCGGCTCCGCGAGCTGGACTTCGGCGATGGCGAGGGGCTGACCTCGCAGGAGATGCGGGAGCGGTTTCCGGAGGCGTTCGCCGCCTTCGGCATCGACCCCGTCGCCAATCACCTGCCTGGTGGCGAGGATCCCGTGGCAGCCGTCGGGCGCTTCGTGGCCTGCCTGCACGACATCTCCGACATCCACCCGGAGGGCCGCGTCCTCGTCGTGGCGCACGCCACCATGATCCGGCTGGCGTTGTGCCACCTGCTCGGGGGGCCGCTCGGCGACTACCGGCGGCTCTTCCCCACCATCGGGAACTGCGCCCTGACCGAGATCCGGATGATCGACCGGCGACCGGCTCTGCTGCGGCTCAACGTGCCGGTGGAGGGGATCGGCTAGGTCGTCGGCAACGTGCCTGCGGTCGGCCCAGCCGCCGGCACGTGCAGGCCGCACAGCGCAGCCTGGCGCCGGCGATGCTCAGTCAGCAGGATGAGCCGCACGATGCGGTCCTGGTCGAGCGAGGTGATGCGCGTGAACTTGACCGCAACTTCCCTTTGACCGGGCCGGCCCTTCGGGCCAGATTCGCCGTCGTCCGCCTCCGGTCCCAAACGCTTCACGACGCCGTTCATCGTCACCCGGTCCCCGCCAGAGAGAGGCAGGGTCAGATCCAAGTCGTCGCCGACTTTGACAGCGGCGTCGCCCACCAACAGCAGCCCGCCCCGGCTCAGGTTCTTGGTCACGGTGTTGGCCCCCTTACCGCGGGGCTCCCAGGTGGCCGGATCGACGTGTCGAAAACGGATGGGCAGGTCTATCTCGTAACGGACGTGACCTCGACGCTGGACCCGCTCCAGTGCGGCAGGCCGGACGACCGCGAAGACGCGCGACTTGCTGTCGCCGAGAGGCCTCAGAAACGCCGACTGACCAATCAGGGCGGCGCCATCGCGGGCGACCGTGAGTCGAACGGTCTGGTCAGGGCGGATCAACTCCAGGCGTCGATCGGGCGAGGCGAGCCCGAGCCATAGCTCGGTCGAGCAGATCCTCACGATCACCGCTCGGAGCGAAACCGGGCGACCGTAGATATCGGCTTCGACGAGCGCCCGATCCTGGATCGCGAGCTCGTTCTCGAGGCTGGGCCCGTCCATCATCGACATGCACCCTGGCGGTCGTCCGAGGCGCCGCGCCGAGTCGAGGGGTGCGGCCCGCCTCGCGTTTGGAGACGACCCCTGCCCCATAGGAGTCGGCCTGGTGGCCTCCGATTCTTAGCCTCCGCGGCGGCCCGGGCCCGCACGATGCACTGGAGCCAGCCGGGCGGCGTGAGCGAGCCAGTGCCGAGCGCAGCCGTTCGCTCTGATAGCGCCGGTCAGCCGACGCTAGGATGGTCCAACGCCGGTCGGCCTGGCCGCCCAGGGTCCAAACGAGCATCTGCGGATCGCCCTGACGGCGGCCTGCACCGGGCCCGGCAAACGTGGCTTATCAAGCTCCTATCTTGT
>PLOC01000019.1 GCA_003141955.1 Chloroflexota bacterium | reverse complement strand
TCAGCTGTCGCGACTACTCGAACCACCAATTCCGACACGTCCGCGACGGCGACGGTTGGCGATGCCTCGACTGCGAGCCGTTGGCATGAGCGAGCTGATCCTGTCCCTGATCCCCGCGGATGACTGGTTCTGGTCCGACAGTGCTGAGGCCGTCCGGGAAGCCCGCCGAGCCGGCCAGAGCAACGCCCGCTACTACCACCATCGGCTCGCCTCATTCGCCCTGGTGGGGATCACCGACGACCTCGGCAACGGCCCCGAGACGTGGCGCTCCGTCATGGGTATCTGCCCGGCAGCCGATGACGAGACGGTCGCGCTCGACTCCTGCACGCACGCCGACGAACTCGACTGTCTGGCCGATGGCCCCTGCCGGGGTCACGAGATAGCCGTCAAGGCGAGAGGTGCCGCATGAATGCCGCCAGAGGTTCAGAGGTTCGAGGGGGTAGTTGCGTAAGTCTCTATACCACTAGGCTCGCGGGAGAGTTACGCAAAGTACCCCTTGAGTCTCTGAGTCTCAGAAACGGGAGTCTCGGAAGACGCTCTCAGGCCCTCCTCGCCATCTTCAGTCCGTGGCTGCGAGTCCCCACGAGCCGCATCTTGAGCTTGGCTCAGCCCTCGCTGGAGGCCCTTCCTGCTACCGCTTGTGCTACCAAGATGGTCCCGAGCGGCATCTTCGCGCGTGATGCTGGCCGCCGGCAGCGGACTACCAATGCGCTGCACCCTCGCCTGAGCCGTGCCGGCGACGTCTCTCGGGCGGTCTGGGAGGTGCCAGCATGACGTCCCGTCCCGCCTCTGTCTCGTCGGACACCGGAGCCGATGCGCTGCCAGTCTCGCCCTCAGAGGTGCGCCGTCGCCGCTCAATCTCGCGGACGCTCCGAGCCAGGGCGATTGGCGCCGGCAACCTCAGCGCGGCGAAGCACCTGGCCTTCTCCACGGTCGGCATCGAGGCCGACGTCGAAGACGAGATGATGGTGATGATCGCCCTCTCGCCGCACCTGGCCGATCAGAGGTTCGCGCCTCTCGTGGAGGCAGCCTGCCGGTGCATTGTCCGCCTTCGGGCAGCCGACGCGGCAATCGCAAGCGGCGATCGCAGCGTGGCCCTCACGTCCCACGCGGCGCGGATGGAATCGCAGCTCGCCCGCAACCTGACCCTGCTCGGCCTGGTCCCGCGTCCGACCGCTCCGAACTCGAAAGCCAACCTCGCCGCAACCGAGGCGATGCTGAAGAAGTACCAACCCTCACCCCCAAAGGAGACCTAGTCATGGGAAAGAAGAGCAAGAAGCGATTGGTCGAGTCGGCCGAGCTCGGCGTCAACGCCCGCCGCGAAGGCGTGAAGTCGCCCGCGCAAAGAGCCCCGAACGAAGGCCCGCCCGTCGAAGGCTACGCCGCCGACAACGCCCTCAAGGCCCGCAACCTCGCCAAGTGGGCGCCCAACCTCGGCCGGCCGTCCGACTTTACCGGCGCCATCGTCCCACAACCTTCAGACGGGCTGCCAGTCGACGCGAACCTCCAGCGGCAGGTCGACCTCGCCGAGGCCGACCATCGTCGATCCCTGGCCGAGCCGCCGATGGCCAACAGTCCCGCGGCCACCGTCGGGCAGCTGGACAGCGCCATCCTCGAACTCAACAAGGCGATCGCCAAGGTTGGCGCCGGTCGCGACGCCGACAAGTACAGCCGACTTGCTCGGCTCGAGGCCGCGAAGGTCGCCGTCGTCCAGGCCCGCGATCAGATCCTCGCCAGGGTCGGGCACGACAGCGCTGGCTCCGATGCCCAGTTCAGGGCGAAGGCGAGCGCCAATAGCAGCGTCCCGGGAATTACTCGGGCAGCCGACATGATTGCCGCGCTCCAGCGCCGGCAGAGATAGGAGCCCCCCGTGATCGCCATGGCCACCACCACCGAAGTCGAAACCTCATCCGCCGCCGCGGAGTCCGCTCGCGCCGAGGCCGCGTCCTGGTCAGAGAAGCGCGTGGCGATGGAGCGGAGCGCCGCCGAGCTCGCCGCCAGGATCGCGACAGTGACCGGCGAGATTGCCGAAGGCCGGCTCGCTGCCATCCGAGACGGCACCGGCGCACCGACCGCGTTGCTCGACAAGCGCCGCAAGCTCCAGGACCAGGCCGAAGAGGAAGCCGCCAGGATCGTCGTCGCCCGCGCCGAGGAGACCCGGACGTCGGCGATCTACCAGACGGCCGCCCGCGTGGCCGACGTTGCCCAGCTGATGGCGAACGCCACCGCCAACGCCTCGAAGGCTGCCGCGCTGGAGGCGGAGATCGACCGAACCTTCGGCGAACTCTGCGCCCTCCTCCAGGAGCGGAGCGACCTAGACGACGGTCTCCAAGCGACCATGAAGATGATNNCGATGATCGCCATCGGGAACGAAGCCGCCGCCGTCACGGGCGACCCCCTCATTCCCGGGGTGCCCGGGGGTCGGTTCGACTGGCGCCGGATCCCGAGCGCCAACAATCCCCGCGGCAGGTACAGCTTGCCCGGCGGCAACTAGCCATGCTTTCCCACCGCCAGGCGGTCGGTTCGGTTCCTTTCCTACCGACTGGCGTCGGCCAGTTCCGGAGCGGACTAGATCCCCGCTCCGGGGCTCGGCCCATCACAGGCTCCACAAGAGTCGCAGACCCGCCTTTCAGGGGCGATCGGCCCGAGAGTCGACGGAGTACCCACCGGCTCGCTCTGGCGGCCCCAGACGAACGAGAAAGCTGGAGCCGACAAGTTACCCAGGAGGCCATGACGTGACGCCCCAGGCCGCACCTATCAACGAGGCGGCCGTCGCCGCATTCAGTCGGGACGTGTTGAACTTCCCGCTCTTCCCGAAGCAGGCCGCGATCGTCTCGGAGATCTACAGCGACGGGATCCGGGAGGCCATCCTTCGGACGGGCAGACGGAGCGGCAAGGGCCGCGTCGCCGCAGTCGTGGCGACGTTCGAGGCTACCGTCCGCGCCGACGCGCATCTTGCCGCCGTACCACCGGGCGAGCGGGTCTCGATCGTCGTCGTCGCCACCTCGCAGCAGCAGGCCCGGATCGTGCACCGCTACGTTCGCAAGTTCCTAGGGGCTCCGGCCCTCGCGCCACTCGTGGCCCGAGATACCGATGATGAGATCGAGCTGACGAACGGCATCGTCATCGCCACCGTGCCGGCTCACGCCGCCGCCGCTCGAGGTTCGGCCGTCCCCGTCGTCATCATGGACGAGGCCGCCTGGTACCAGGGCCGCGACGGATCGCCCCTGGATGCGAAAGAGATATACGACGCCCTGGCGCCGTCGACCGCGCAGTTCCCGGAGCGCCGCGTCCTGATCCTCTCGACGCCGCGATGGTCGACCGGGTGGTTCGCCGAGATGTGCACCCGGGCCGCGTCGGGCACGTTCGCCGATATGCGGACCTGGCACGCCACGACGGCCGAGATGAACCCGCGAATATCGCCCGCCTTCCTCGAGCAGGAGCGAGCCAAGGATCCGCCCGCCTTCCGCCGCGAATATGAGGCCGAGTTTGACTCCGGCATCGGCGCCGTGTTCGAGGGCGAGCTCGTCCGCGCCGCGGTTCGAGAGACCGAACGACTGCCGGCGATCCCGGACGTTCGGTACACGATGGCGATTGACCCCGCCTTCACTGGCGACACGTTCGCTGCGATCGTCGGGCACGCGGAGCCATCCGGACGCGTCGTGGTCGACGTCGTGCAAGGCTGGCACGGCACTCGAGGATCGCCCGTCCAGGTCGACCGCACACTCGACGAGCTGGCCGTACTGGCAGGGGCCTACAACAACGCGGCCGTACTCACGGACCAATACGGGGCCCAGCCGATCCGGCAGGGTCTCGCCGCTCGCGGCCTGTCGGTCAGCGAGAAACCCTGGACGAACGAGACGAAGGTCGACGCGGTCGCAGCCGTGCGTCGTTGTCTCTACTCCGGGCGTCTGGAGATCCCGCCCACCCGCGAGCTAATCTCCGAGCTCGTCACCCTCGAGCAGCGACCGACGCCTTCCGGTAGGCCTCGCATCGCCGCGCCCGGCGGCTCGCATGACGACTACGCAACGGCCCTGCTCGCCCTTGTCAACGAGCTGGAGGCGCCGTCCCGCCCGGGCATCCTCGGGGTTTACGACGCGATGCTGAAGGAACGCGGAACGGTGTCTGAGAAGCCGCCGGAGCCGCCCCGCGAGTGGGCAGTCCCGAAGGCACCCGAACTCGCTCGCGCCCAATGCCCCGTCTCACTCCGGGTCGATAACGCCCCCGTCCGCTGCCAGCTATGGCACGGCCACCCGGGCGAGCACGAACCCGGCGAGCCCATCCAGATATGAACGCCAGAGGCCGCTACGGCAGTCGTAGACCCCCGTCTGACGCGCGAAGGCCGTTCTTGAAGGGAGCCGCTATCAATGGCTACGCGTGACAGGCCGGCCATCGACTCACTCGAACCGGACGATGGTCACCCCCCAAACGCCGGGGACCGTGATACGCGACGGCGTTTCGAACCGGGCGTCTCTCCAGTCGCAGAAGTCCGTGAGGTCGGCGCGCGTAAACTGGCGGGCTCCCGGCCACGCTCGTACTGGCTTGAAATTGGGCCAGATGCTGCGGAGGTGGTGACGGAATCGAGGTGGCGGTGTGCACCGCATGAGTTGGCGACCCGCATTGGCGAAGAACTCGAAGTCCTGTCCGAAGACCGTGAAGACAAGACACCCGATGCTGAAATGTGCCAGGTACGCATTCGGGGGTTCCAATTCGTCCGTGAATACCCCGCCCGCGTAGCTCCAGGAAACAAGCGAGCCGCCCATGTCAAGGCCCGAAATCCAGATCTGTGATCCGGGCGGGGGGCATGGATCCTCCCGATGGTCATACAGCCATCGGAAGTGCGAGGTCGGCGCGAATCCATCGCCCCGCGCCCCCCTCAATGCGAGTTCGATCAAGAGCGCCGTCTTGACTGCCCAGGTAGCGGGGATCGTTTGCATATCACCGGCAGAGAAGGCTGCCCTCCGTCCCTGGATGGCATCTGAGATCAACGGCTTGACGCGCGTTTCCAGCCTGGAGAGCCATTCATTGTTGCATGTGCGACAGACTGCCCCGCGTACCGACAGGACGATGGTTTCATCCGTTTGGATCACCTCGCCGGTTCGGCTCTTAGTCAGTTTGACCGGGCCCGTGAACTTCAGGACGGAGCGTACCCATCTGGGTATTACGTCTTCTTTGGACAACTCCACGCCCGTCAGGCCGCAGAATATGCAGTCTCCTATCAGACGTTTTGCCACCGAGGTATCTTCCCCCATGCACCAGCAAGCGCAAGACCCCCGCCGGCTTCGCGGCCCGTTCAGACTACGCCGACCGGCTGCGAGCGACAGGCCGGATAAGCCGCCGATAAGCGCCGCCTTCTAGGCTCTCTCCTGCCCCCGCTCCGCTGGTCGGCTACGTCGTGACAGCTAGACAGGCCGCGTCGGGGGCACTTCTACGATCACGTCCTGGCGCGTGGTCGTCCCCGATCCGGCCGGGTTAGGATTGGCGCATGGGGTTCCTTCGCCGCTTCATCGGAACGCAGTCACCGCCAGCCGCCGCACCCGTCCGAGCCACGTGCCCCCATTGCGGCGTCGTTCTCGACCCGATCCCGCCCCGCCGTCGCCTGTGCCCCTCATGCCGCAAGCCCATCATCCCCCGTAGCCGCGCTGACGGCACGCGAGTCCTGATCCGCGAGGAGGATATTCCGGCCTTCGAGGCAGCGAACGAGGCGTGGTACGCAGCCCGCGCACGGCAAGGCTGGATCGACAAGGCCCGCCCGTACACCGACGAAGCGGGCTTCCTTGCCATCGAGGCGCAGCTTGCGGCTAAGCAGGCGGGCTACACGCCTCGTGACGTGTACCGCGCCGCCGCGAACAGGGCCGTCATCGAGTTGATCCGCCGCAACGACTGGGGCAGCCTGACAGGGGTTTACTCGGAGTTGGCGCTCGACGAATACAGGGAGGCCGACGCGGACCAAGCGCCCGAACAGGTCGTGACGCTGCTTCGAGAGAGTCGCAAGGCAGAGCTCCGTAGTTACATGGCGCAGGGCACCAGCCGCGTCGACATCATCGCGTGCGCTTGCTCCGTGTGCTCGCGCGGCCCGAAGCGACGCCTGCCCGTCCGAGCAGAACTGGCGGAGCCGCATATCCCACACGCCGACTGCCGCGAGGGGTATTGCAGTTGCGACTATCTGCCATGCATCGGCTAGCCGATACCGTCGCACGAGGGTGGAGCGTCACGCGTTGGTAGCAACCCTGGTAGCAGTTCTCGGTAGCATACGGGCTGGAATCGGCCCCCCTCGCCGGCCCGCGATTCCTCCCCTCCGTGCGTGAAAGGGGACCGTATCGGACGGTATCGGACGCCCCGAGTGGGACTTAAACTCCGCGGCCCGCAAGGGCATCAGGGTTCGAGCCCCTGCTCCGGCACCACAATTTGAGCGTGAATTCGCGTGAATGGAGCCCCTGAGCCCGCGGCGGCCAGGGGCTCGAATCTTGTTTGGCAGCTTCGTGGCAGCTTCGCAGGTGTAAACTCCGAGTACTCAAAGGCCCCCGGGGCGAACCGGAGGTCTTCATCAGCCCTCCTAAGGTCGGAGGAACACACCGTGAGCCAGTCCAGCAAACCGAGACGGAGCGCCGGCGAGGGGGCGATCTACGAGACGGCGGATGGGCGGCTTCGCGGATCCATCCTGCTGCCTCTTCCCGATGGCACCTCGAAACGGGTCTACGTCAGCGGCCGAACACGCGCCGAGATCACTCGGAAGTTCGACGCCAAGCGCAAGGAGAGCGACACCGGCTCGGTGACCGGAGAAGATCTCGGCGCCTACCTAGCTCGTTGGGTCGAGGCGTGCCGGCCACGGCTGCGCTCATCGACTCATGTCGAGTACGCGCGCCACGTCTCGCAGTACTGGCTGGCTGGTAGCTTCGCGGCCAATCTGGCTACGCTGCCGTTGGCCCGACTGCAACCTGTCGACGTCGAGCGACGTATGAACGAGATGGTCGCACGTGGCCTCTCCCCGTCGACGGCCCGACACGCGCGCTCGATCTTGCGGCGCGCCCTGAACGACGCCATGCGCGAGGGTTTGCTCAATCGGAACGTGGCGGCCCTGGCAAGGCCACCGCGGGCGCCGCGCCGCGAGATGCGGGCCCTCTCCCCGTCGGAGGCATCGCGATTGTTGTCGGCAACCGCAGATGAGCCTGCGGGGCCGCTGTACGCCATGGCGATCGCGACAGGCTGCCGACTCGGTGAACTCCTCGGGCTCTCATGGGACGACGTTGCGGACGATGGCCGCTCGCTTGTCGTGCGCCGATCCCTGGCCGAGTCAGGGCACACGCTCGACGCGACGGGCGGCCGACACGTTACCTGGGCGTTGGCCGAGCCCAAGACTGAGCGGAGCCGTCGGACGGTCATGCTGCCGGCTATAGGGGTGGAGGCGCTTCGGCACCAGAAGGCCCGCCAGGCGGTCGCGAAGCTCGCCGCTGGTTCGGCATGGCAGTACCGCCACAACCTCATCTTCACCAACGACGTCGGGCAGCCGGTGAACCCCGAGAGCGTGTCCTCCGGCTTCCGCAAGATGGCCGCGCGACTCGGGCTGCAGCCGGTCCGTTTCCATGATCTGCGGCATACGGCCGCTAGCCTGCTCCTGGCAGCTGGAGTGCCCCTCAAGGTGGTCAGCGAAACGCTCGGCCATTCCTCAATCGCCATCACCGCCGACGTCTACCAGCACGTCACGCCGGACCTTCGACGTGAAGCTGCCGACGCGCTGGATCGAGCGCTGCCAGTGACAGGCCAACCGGCGGACTGAACGAAAGTTGCTTTTGGGCGTCGCTTCTATCGCCCGTCGCCTGACGCGACCTCGCTGATGGCCGAGGACGGAATCAGTCGTCGCCGCCCGACCTTGACGCTCCGGATGCGTCCCGCCCCAATTTCCGAATAGAGGGCGGTCCGACCGATGCCGAGAGCCCGGGCGGCCTGCTCGATGCTCAGCAGGTGATCGGGCTGCCGCTCGGTCGGCCGACGCTCGGTGGCGATCTCATCTCGCAGGGCGGCTACAAGCTCCGTCACGGCCGCCGTGAGCCGGTCGTTACGGGGACCCGACGGGTTCGAGGGCCAGACGGGCAGGAGCATCGGCCTGCCGATGTGGCCTCCGCCTGGTGACGACTGCCGCCCGGACCTGCGACGTCGCTCAGAGGCAGGCGCGCGCATCGGCAGCTCGTTCATGGCGCCGACCTCTGGCGGGACCAGTGGGGTGCGGCGCTCGTCGGAATGATCCACCTCTGCGCCGACCCTACAGAGCCCATGCGCCCCAAGCCAGCCGGCGAGGGGGCGCTCCCACGGATACTCGCGGCCACGGCCCGCTCAGCCGGGCTCAGCCCCGATCCGGCGTATTGGAAGCTCCGTCGGATTACGACCTGGTCGCTGATAACCTTGGCGCGGATTTGGGCGAGCCAGGGATCGGCCTGCGCACGATATTCGGCCCGGACGCCTCGCAACGCGGCGAAGGTGACCGAGTAGCGACGGGCCTTGGTCAGGAAGTGGCCGCGGAAGCCGAGGCTATGGGCCCAGTGTGGGCTGAGGGTCCAAGCGGATCGCATCAGCCTTCGAGCATGATCGGAGAGCTCGGCCCGCTCGATCACGCGCTTGACGCGGATCCGGCGATCGA
>PLOC01000081.1 GCA_003141955.1 Chloroflexota bacterium | reverse complement strand
ACTAGAGGTTCGCGCTCCGGATGGAAGGGTGGGGGACGTCGCGACGCCGCCCTTCCTCGTTGGTTGCGGTCTCGCCCGCCGCCATGTTCTGTCGGCCGCGGCGCCCGGCGCCCGAGCGGTCCGAGAGGCCTTTTTGGCGGGCTATCCGGGGCGGCAATTCGGCGTCGAATCTGACTTCTGCCAGACTGCGCGCGAGCCAGTCGAACAAACGGTCAGCGAACGGACGTTCTGTGGAGAACTTGGTGGACCACTTGGTGGGAAACCCCCTTTTTTGGCACCGGGCGCCCCCCTAGCATGCACCCAGCTTGACGCGGAGGAGAGACGCGCAGGTGGACCGGAGCCAGCCACGACCGTCGGTGGGCGCGGATTCCGGTCCCCACGGATAGAGGAGCGAGTGCATCGAATGGATTCGCGCAGGCGCCCGGAAGATCGCGCTGCCACTGACGCCGCCCTCGATTTCGTCAGGTTTTGCCACCGCCGCAGGCGCGTCGGCTGGCCGGAGCTCTACGACGAGATGTGTGCCGTCGCCAGCCGGGGCCTGTACCACGGCTGGGGCTTCGGAGAGCTCGCGGAACACGGCATCGCCTTTGGACTCGCAGAAATGCCGCGCCTGGCCGGGCTCGCGACCCAGGTAGCGCGCGAGGAGGTCGAGCGGCGCGGTAGGCCGCTCGCCGGGGTCATGGCTCCCATGACCATGCGATCGGACGCGCTGGAGGAGGCGCCCGATGAGGCAAGGCACGCCCGCGTGCTCATTGGTACTGCCACCTGAACCCGGGCGCGCCGCGCCCGCGGGCGGACGCCGTCGGCCCTGACCGCCGCCTCTTCGATCGAAATCATGCGGTTGTTGGCCGATCCGGCGGCCGGGGGCTTGCGCCACCGACGGCCGCGCCCGATCAGACGCGGAGCTGCCGCCGGCCCATTTCGGCTTCGATCTGGCGCTCGGCCTCGGCGTACGAGTCGATCCGCTGGCGCAGTTCGTTGGCCGCCGGCGTGTAGAGGTGGACCTGCTGCTGGAGGATGTAGCTCAGCCGGCGGCTGGTCATCCGGACATGGTCCAGGTTCTTCATGAGGACCAGCGGGTCCATTGCCGCCAGGTCTCCGTCGTCGTACATCGGCTTCATGGCGTGATTGTATGAGGCTGGCTCGCGGCGCGTCGGCGGCGGGCGAGTGTTCAATGGGACCGCGCGAGAGGGCGGCCTTTGGGCAGGGCGGCGAGCCCGGCCTACAGCGCCCGCGGAGCGCGCGGCGGCCAGGACCAGTCGATCGGGAGGGAAGCCCCGTAGAGCGCGCGGCGCCGGCCGACCTCGCTCGTGGACAGGACCAGGATCCGGTCCAGCTTCGTGGCCTGGCCCGCCTCGTCGCCCCAGAGCCTGGTCATCTTGCGACCGGCTGCCACGTCGTCGAGAGCGATGCCCGCCAGCCTGTATCCCTCCGGGGCGGCGGCCAGCTCCCAGACCGCCTCCGCCAGCCCGACGCCGCCGTTGGCGGGCCGCCCGCGATCCATCTCCACGTCGCCGATGACCAGGGCCACGACGGCGTCGTCCGCGAGCGCGGATCGGAGGCCGCGCAGCACCTCGCGCATGAAGACGAGATAGGCGTCGCGGTGGTGGGCGTCGTCGAGGAGATCGTCGATGGCGGCGGCGTCGTAGCCCAGGAGCCACAGCCGCAGCCAGTTGTAGTAGCCGTACTTCACCACGCGCAGGTAAGGCGGCGAAGTGACCACGAGGCGCGCCCGTTCCGGCAGGCCACGCGCCCGGAGCGCCTCGCGGAACCGGATGCCCGAATCGCGCGCGTCCCCGAGCAGGGCAATCCCCCGCGCGGCCGGCACGGGCTGGCGGTACAGCCGCCGGATCTTGTCGTCGAGCAAGCCGAAGGTGTCTCGTTCGGGCGAGCGGAAGCTGGTCCGAGCCACGAAGTCACGGACGTAGCGCGGGGCCATGCTGAAGGAGTTCGGCATCACGGCGGAGAGGTAGCTCGCGCTCTTGCCATGGAGGATGCCGGTCAGCGTCGCCAGGATGAACCGATCCGTTCGGTCGTCCGGATCGAGCCCGGCCCGCAGGTAGAGAAGCTGCGCCAGAGTCCGAGGATGGAAGGCGAGCACGACCTCGGCCGGGACGGCGGCGTCGGGACGAGCGAGCATCGAACCGCCGATCGGGCGGCTGCCGGGGCCGGGCGCCAGGATCTCCGCAGAGCCGGGGTCGGCGGCCAAGCGATCGGCTATCTCGTTCCACTCGCCGGCAGTGGCCGCCCAGGCCAGGCGAAGCGCGGCCAGGCGGGTCTTGACGTCGGCCTTCGTCGGCGGATCGACCTTGGCCGCGGTCAGGATGTGGGCGAATGGGTTGAGGTCGTTGCCTGCGCCGATTCGACCCTCGGCGCAGGCCTGCAGCGGGGTCGTGCCGCGGCCGCTGAACGGGTCGAGGACCACGTCTCCGGGGCGTGTGTAGCGGGCGATGAAGGCGTGGACCAGGCCGGCCGGGAAGCTCGCCAGGTACGAGCACATGGGGTGGAAGCTGTGGCCCCAGAGCCGCTGCTGATCCTTCCATTCGGGCGCGATGGACAGGTTGGGCAGCTCGCTCGGGAGCTGGAGGGCGAGCTGGCCGTCGGTCGCGGAAAGGGGGGTGCCGGTTCGAGCCGCAGCGGGCCGGGCTTCCGAGCGTGTGTCCGACCGCAGGTCTGCGGCCGACGGGATGGCCGTCAGCTCGGACTCGAGCGGGAGCGACGACACCGAGACGACCTCCGAGGGCACAGCAGGCGCGTACGTGGTGGACGCGAAGGATACGGAGTCTAGCACCGCCCCGAGCGGGGGCCATGGGACTAAAGGACGATTTTGCTGGCTGGGTCCGAACGGGTAGGCGGCACGGGCTGGCCCCGCCGGGCGGGGCGGGGTACTCTACGCGCGGCGTCCGAGCCGTTCGGTGTCCCCGTAGCTCAGTGGATAGAGCGGCCGCCTTCTAAGCGGTCGGTCGTGGGTTCGAATCCCGCCGGGGACGCCATTTCCATCGGGGCCGTGCTCGCGCTAAGCGCCGGCGGCCCCAGGGGCGGTCCGGGCCGCGACTCGTGCACCCAGGTCCAGCGCAGCCTCGATCGCGTCGCGCTGGCGGTCGGGCGCCATTCCGTACCAGGGCACGCCCAGCACCACTCGCTGGGCGACATGTTCCCATGCCGAAAGTCGATCGAGGGCCTCGTCCGGGCGACCGGCTATCGCGATCGCGTCGAGCAGCTCGTCGTCGATGAGGTCCGCCATTCGGTCGGTGTCGCCGTTGACGAAGGCGCGCCGCAGATCCCTTGGGAGCGCGGCGCGGTCGTGGAGCGCCAGGATCGGCTTGTACGAGGGCGTGGTCGCGTAGAACGCTATCTGGAGCCTGGCCGCCCGCCGTGCGGCGACTTCGTCGTCGCCGATCGAGACCATGACCATCGCCGTGATCGGGCAGGCGCCGCCCGGCCGGCCCGAGCGCTCCAACCCTGCGGCGATCGCGGGCGCAACGGCCTCGCGCAGGTACCGGGGCGATGCCAGCGGGTGCCCGAGCAGACCGTCGGCGACCTCGCCGCAGACGCGCGACAGAACCGGGCCGACGGCCGCGAGCAGGATCGGTGTGTCGCGCCGCTCCGGACGGGGCGGGCCGTGGAAGGTCGGCATGGTGATCCTGTACGTCTCGCCGTCGTGGACGACCGATTCGCCGCGATTGGCCGCCCAGATCGTTCGAACCGCCTGGACGTACTCGCGCATCTGGGGCGCCGGCTTCTCGACCCGAACCGAGAACCGGGCCTCCATGACGCGCTTGACCTGCGGACCGAGGCCGAGCATGAAGCGGTCGCCGGACATCTCGTCGAGGTCCCAGGCGGTCATGGCCGTGATCGTCGGCGAGCGTGGGAACGCCAGGGCGACGGCAGTCCCGACGCCGATCCTAGCCGTCGCCGAGACCGCGGCGGCAGCCTGGACGAAGGCCGAATGGTCGAGCTCGGCCAGCCAGACCGACTCCAGCCCGGCCGCGTCCGCCCGACCGGCCAGGGACGCGACCTCCTTCAGACTGCCGCCGATGGTGACGCCGACTCTCATGGTTCGACTGTAGCGCCCCGCGGGCGTATCTCGCTTGGCCGAAACCGTCGACCGGAAGCCGCCAGCTCTCTGGCGGTCTAGCATCGTCGGATGAACCAGAGACAGAGACTCAGCCAGATCGGTGCGGCGCCTACGGACGAGCAATGGGCGGCCATTTCCTCGCGGCGTCGCGAGCCGGAGACGGCATGGCTGCTCGTCGTGACGAGCACCGGGATCGCGTGCCTGCCCGGATGCGCCGCCCGAACGCCGGGACGCGACCGGGTCAGGATCGTAGCCAATCTCGACGAGGCGCTCGCGGCCGGCGCGCGGCCGTGCCTGCGCTGTCACCCGGAGCGCGACGCCAGCGTCCGGGGCCGCGTCGCCGCGACCCCGACCGTGCCGGACGCCGCCGAGACGACCGTGGCCCGGCTGGCCGCGGCGTTCGCATCGGGTGACGACATCCCCGGCGATCGCGAGCTAGCGGCCGGGGTGGGGCTGCCGGAACGGCGGTTGCGAGAGATCTTTCGCGAGCGGCTGGGAGTCACGCCGCGCGGCTGGGTTGCCGCAAGGCGGGCGGAGCGACTGCGTGTCCATCTCGCCGGCGGCCGGGACGTGCTGGGCGCGCTACTCGACGCCGGGTACGACTCGTCGAGCGCCGGCTACGAGGCCGCGGGCGGCGAGCTGGGCATGGCGCCGGGGCGGTATCGAACTGGTGGGGCGGGGGAGCGGATCCGATGGACCGCCACTCCGATCCCCGATGGAGTGGCGCTGGTCGCGGCCACGGAACGGGGCCTCTGCGCCGTGCGTCTCGGCCGGGAGCAGGCGACCCTCGAGTCGGAGCTGCGGGCCGAGTTCCCGCGCGCCGCGCTCGCGCAGGACGACGCGGGCCTGGCCGAGCTGGCGGTTCTGGTCTCGGATCTGGCGGCCGGCCGGCCGCGGCCGGAGGTGAGCGGCCTGCCGCTCGACGTCCACGCCACGGCGTTCCGGCGACGGGTCTGGGAGGCGCTAAGGCGCATCCCGGCCGGCGAAACCCGCTCCTACGGCCAGGTGGCCGCGGCGGTCGGAGCACCGGATGCGGCGCGGGCGGTCGGCGCCGCCTGCGCCGCCAACCCCGTGGCGGTCGTGGTGCCGTGCCACCGCGTCGTGGCTTCCGACGGGTCGCTCCACGGCTACGCCTACGGCCTGGCCCGCAAGCGCCAGCTTCTCGACGCCGAGCGCGCCGAGCGCGCCGAGGCCGAGTCTGTGGGCGAGCGCGCCGAGGCCGAGCGCGCCGAGCGCGCCGCGGCCGAGATCAGAAACGACGCCGGACTCGCCGCCAGCCGCTGACGCCCGAGTGGGGCGCAAGGTGTCGAATTTCGCCGAATCACTGCACACATCCGACACGCGAGCCTTCGCAGGCGGGTCGGTGCTCACCGGGTGAGCACATCCGACCTGCGACCAGGCCGGTGGAGTCCGATTGCGTCGAGTCTGCTCGTCCCCGGAGTAGCTTCGACCGGAAGCGGGGCCGAGGGGGCCAGATCGAGGCCGGAGCCGTCGTACTTGCGTATCCAGGCGGCCAGATTCGACCAGGCCGCTTGGACCTGGTGGCCAGAGACGTCGCGTCTGCTCGCCCGATGAGCAGGCCGGGCGATACGCGGCTCGTTCGGTCGGATCTGTGCTTCCATCTGACCAGGACCGGCAGCGAGCCCGAACCCGGGAGACCCGCCTTCGTCCTGCCCGGCCGCGTTCAGGCGAGCGCGGCCGACCGCGGCCAAGCCCGGAAAGACCGCAGGCAGCCGCGCGGCCGGGCGCCACTTGAGGCGCAGCTGGGCTAGCTCGGCGAGGCCAGGACCATGATGCGGATCTCGGTCATGTCCTCGATGGCGTAGCGGATCCCCTCGCGGCCCTGGCCGGAATCCTTGGAGCCGCCGTAGGGCATGTGGTCGATGCGATAGGTGGGCACGTCGTTGACGATGACGCCCCCGACCTCGAGCTCTTCGAAGGCCGACCACGCGTGCGCCAGGTCGTTCGTGAAGACGCCCGCCTGGAGGCCGTAGACGCTGTCGTTCACCGCGCGGACCGCGGCGTCGAAATCGGTGAACGGGAAGACGACCACGAGCGGCGCGAAGGCCTCGCTCCGGCAGACCTGTGCCGATGCCGGCACGTCGGTGAGGATCGTCGGTGGGAAGTAGGAGCCGTCGGCCGTACCGCCCAAGAGTAGGCTGCCGCCCAGCGATCGGGCTTCGTCCACCCAGGCCCGCGTTCGGGCGATCGCCGCCGAATCCACCATCGGGCCGATGTCGGTCCGTGGATCGAGCGGATCGCCGACCTGCAGCTTCCGGGCGCCTTCGACGAACCGGCCCATGAAGTCGTCCCAGATCGCCTCGTGGACGAACATGCGCTGGACGCTGATGCAGACCTGGCCGGCATAGCTGAAGGCGCCGACGAGGACGCGTCGAACCGCCCAGTCGAGGTCGGCCGATCGGTCGACGATCACGCCGGCATTGCCGCCGAGCTCGAGCACGACCCTCTTCTTGCCGGCTCGTTCCTTCATCTTCCAGCCGGCCGCCGGGCTGCCGGTGAAGGTCAGTAGCTTGAAGCGATCGTCCGAAACCATTCGGTCGCCCAGCTCCCGCGTCATGGGCAGGACGCTGACCGCGCCCTCGGGCAGGCCGGCCTCGGCCACGATCTCCGCCACCGTAAGCATCGTGAGCGGGTCCTTCGACGGCGGCTTGAGCACGATCGGGTTGCCCGATGCGATGGCCGGGGCGAGCTTGTGGGCGGCCAGGTTCAGCGGGAAGTTGAAGGGGCTGATTGCCGCGATTGGGCCGATGGGGAAGCGGCGGGTGATTCCGGTCCGGCCCCGGGAGGCCGCGTTGAGGTCCAGCGGAATGAGCTCGCCGCCGATGCGCTCGGCCTCCTCGGCGCCGATGCGGAAGGTCAGGATGCCCCGGTCGACTTCGGTCAGCGCGTCCCGGATGGGCTTGCCCGACTCCAGGGCGATGAGCCGGCCGATCTCATCGCGTCGCCCCTGGATGCCCGCGCTGATCTTGCGCAGAGCCGCGCTCCGCTCGAAGGCGGGCATCCTGCGGGTGCGCTCAAAGGCCGCCACCGCGGCCGTGACCGCTTCCTCGTACTGCTCCGGAGTGGCGTCGTACGTGCAGCCGGACGGGGTGCCGGCGCGCGCCGGGTTGTCCACGACCAGCCTATCGGGCGATTCGACCCAGCGACCGGCGAGGTAGATCGGATGGGACTCGAGTCGGGTGGCGGCTGCCATGGCGTGCCGGGCGTCTCAGAGTGTGGCGCCGCACTTGGGGCAGTAGAGGCTGGTCAGGCTGCAGTCGAGGCCGCAGTCGCCACCGCCCCGACAGACATCGCATCTCGGGTTCTCGTGGGTCGAGTCTGCCAGGCCGCCACACCGGCAATACCAGGTACCCCGGCCGATCTTGCGCAGCCGGTTCGAGTCCTCCTCGACCAGACGGAATGACCCCCGGAACTCAACGATGGTGCTCACGATGCCAACGATACCGGACAAGCCCGGTGAGCGGGGGATCGTTGTGCGCGGACGGCCGGCGCGGGTGCGGCGCTCTCGGGGCGCCCCGTGGCGCCTCGTCGTGCCCTCGTGACGCGGCCGCCACAGCCGAAACCTTGGGAGGTGCTACCTTCTAGCCCACTCGACCACTCGTCGCGGGTATCCGCCCGCCATGCAGCAGAGGGCGAACCCGGATGAAATCGAACTGGCGTGGCTGCCTTCTCGAGATCCTCGAGACGATCGTTCTGACGCTGATCATCTTCTTCGTCGTCCAGAACTTCGTCGCCCAGCCGTACCAGATCGTCGGGGTTTCGATGGAGCCCACCCTGGAGAATGGGCAGTACGTGCTCGTCGACAAGATCTCGCCCCATTTCAGCGACTACAAGCGCGGCGATGTCATCGTCCTCCAGCCGCCCGCGGGCGTCGACGAGAACAACGGCAGCAACGTGCCGTTCATCAAGCGCGTCGTGGGCGTGGGCGGCGACACGGTCGAGGTCAAGGACGGCGCCGTATGGGTCAACGGCGCGAAGCTCAACGAGCCGTACGTCTACGAGGGGCAGGAGACGATCCCTCTCACCAGCCAGTCCGTCTGGCAGGTTCCCGCCGGCTATCTCTTCGTCATGGGGGATCACCGCGCGGAATCGGAGGACTCGCGGCTGTTCGGGCCAATCCCCGAGTCGACCGTTATCGGCCGGGCCTGGCTGCGGTACTGGGGCGGGCCCCTCGGTTTCGTCCAGTCCGCCACGTATGACAACGTCCCGGCCGCGCCGCCTTCGACGGCGCCCTAGGGCCATGCCGGTTCATCGGTGAGCGACCGGTACGACGTCGCCGTAATCGGCGGTGGAATAGTCGGTCTGGCCACCGCGTTCCGCCTGCTGGAGCGCCGGCCGAAGCTTCGACTGGTGGTCCTGGAGAAGGAGCGCGAGCTCCTGCTCCACCAATCGACCCACAACAGCGGCGTGGTCCACGCCGGCCTCTACTACGCCGCCGGCTCGCGCAAGGCCAGGTTGTGCCGCGAGGGCAAGGCCGAGCTCGAGCGGTTCGCGGCCGAGCACGCCATTCCGATCGACCACTGCGGCAAGCTGGTGGTAGCCGTCGATCGGGCGGAGGCGCCCGGCCTGAAGGCGCTGGCGAGACGAGCGGCGGCAAACGGTGTGCCCGGACTCGAGTCGGTGGGACCTGGGCGAATCGCCGAGATCGAACCGCACGTGGCGGGCGTAGCGGGGCTGTACTCGCCTACGACGGCCATGGTCGACTTCGGGGCCGTGGGCCGCGCGTACGCCGACGAGGTTCGAGCGCGTGGCGGCGATGTCCTCCTCGCCTGCCGCGTCGAGGCGATCGAGCGGTACGCCGGGGGCACGGGCGAGGAGTTGGTCGTGCGTTGGGCCGATGGCGAGGTACGCGCCGGCGCCGTCATCAGCTGCGCGGGCCTGTGGTCGGATCGGGTGGCGGCCATGACCGGCCACGCCGGCCATGAGAGAGTGGTTCCGTTTCGTGGCGACTACTACCGCCTCCGCCCCGAGGCCCGCCGTCTGGTCCGGGCCCTGATCTACCCCGTCAACGACCCGCGCTTTCCGTTTCTCGGCATCCACGTCACCCGCCGCATGGACGGCGACGTGTGGGCGGGGCCCAACGCGGCGCTTGCCTTCGCGCGCGAGGGCTACCGGCGGACCGACATCGCGCCGCGCGAACTGGCGGAGACGCTCGCCGATCGCGGCTTCCTGCGGCTGGCCTTCCGGTTCTGGCGAGCCGGGGCGGCCGAGATGCTGCGCGACGTCTGGAAGCCGGCGTTCGCCGCCCAGGTGCGCCGCTACCTACCGGAGTTGCGCGACGAGGACCTGGAATCGGGTCCGTCCGGAGTCAGGGCGCAGTCGGTGAGGCTGAACGGCGAGCTGATCGACGACTTCTCGATCGGAGGGACCGGCCGGGTCCTCCACGTCAGAAACGCGCCGTCGCCGGCGGCGACGGCTTCTCTGGCGATCGGTCGGGAGCTCGCGGAACTGGCGGAGCGCCGGTTCGACCTGGGCTGACGCCGGGCGCGGGGCGCCCGGCGCCTGCGCTGGTGCCTGGCGCCGCCGCCGTTCGGTTCCGCGCCTACACCGCCTCGGCGAGTTCTTCGCTGTCCGGCTTGAGAGCGACCAGCCGCTCGACCATGCCGAACCAGCTGCGCTCCAGCGTCTCCACCTCGAGGCCCTCCGCCAGGACGTGGTCCAGCGGCTCGCGCAGCAGGTGATCGCCCATTCGTCGGAGCGCGATTGGCTCGATCAGGCGCTCGATCGTCCGGACGAGCCGGTTCGGGCTGCGGACGTGCTCGATGAGCAGGATTCGGCCACCCGGACGCAGGACGCGCACGGCTTCGGCCACCGCCGTGCGGTCGTCCGGGATCGAGCACAGGGCGTAGCAGAAGACGACCGTGTCGAAGTGCTCGTCGGGGTAGGGGAGCGCCGCGGCGTCGCCCTGGCGGAGCGTCACGTCGAGGCCCAGCTCACGGGCGCGCCGCTCGGCGAGGTCGACGGCCACGCCGCTAAGCTCGATCCCCGTCAGGTGTACGTTGCGAGGATAGAAGGGCAGGGTTCGCCCCCGTCCGATGCCGATCTCGAGGGTTTCGCCGTCGGCCTTCGAGCACAGCCACTCGCAGCCGGCGTCGCGGCCGTTCGAGCGCGCGGAGGCGGATCGCCGGTCGTAGATCCGCCGGATCCGCTCGGTCTCGAGGTCGTTTGCGGGCATGGCGCAACGGTAGGGCGCCGAACGGGCAATGGAAAGGGCACGCGCGTGGGCATGTGGCTGGCCTCGAGCATTGCCGCGGGGCATTCTGGTCAGATTCAAGCCGGGGTAGCACGAGACCAGATTGGGCCCCGGTCCAGGCCCATCCGCGGTCCGGCCGATCGACTTCGAGGCCGGGAGTGAGCGTGAGCCTGAGGTCGATCGAGCGTCCCGGGTTCCGGGCGAGGCGTCCCCGAGCCGTCCGAGCTGGACTCGTGCTGCCGGGGTTTGCATTTGGCCAAATACGTCCAGCCGGCCGACGATGGGGCCGAGCCCTGTAAAGGCGCGAGCCGCTTGTCGCACACTAGAGGGGTGTGGAAGCCGTCATTGCGGGGGAGATGATCGACCAGGAGGGGTTCGACTCGCAATACGCGGCGCTGTTCGGCGACCTCGCGGCCCTGGCGCGCGCCCTGGGCGCCGGCCCCGACGCCGAGGACGTGGCGCAGGAGGCGCTCCTCCATGCCCGCCGCCACCTCGGTCAGCTGCGTGACCCGGACAAGCTACGGGCGTGGGTCCGGCGAATGGCGGTTCGTGGCGCCTGCCGCGCTCGCGGCCGGCGCATCGCCGACCTGGACGCCGAGCACGTCGAGCGCCTGCCGGCCGCTGACTTCCCGGACGTCGACGTGGCCGCTGCTATCGCCGGGCTGCCGGAGCGGGAGCGCCTGGCGGTGACGCTGGTCTACGGCCTCGGCTACCGCCAGGACGAGGCCGCCGAGCTGATGGGCGTCGCGAGCGGAACGGTCTATTCGAGCGTCTGGCGGGCCCGACGCAAGCTGGCTCGCCTGCTCGCGGCGGACGAGCCAATCGCGGGGCAGATCGGGAGGAATCCGCGATGAGCCGGTTCAGTGAACGATTGGGGACGATCCGACGGCGCGGGCACGTAGCCGAGTCGCGCCTCAACGCGATCGCGGAGGCCGGCGATTTTGGGACCGGCGCCCCGTCGGGGCAGACGGGAGTCGCTACGCCTGGTGAGATGGCTCATCTGCGGGTCTGCCGCCGCTGCCGGAGCCTGCTCGTGGGCTTCGAGCGGACCGCCGGTGTCCTGGGCGGCGCCTGGGCCGACCGGGCGCTCAACCGGGGCCTTGAGATACCCGAGGGGACCGCTCGCGTCAGGCTGAGCCGGCCCGATGGGTTCGGCCGATCCGCCGGCCGCGGTATGCGCCAGCGGGCGGCCGTCCCGGCGGCCATGGTCGCGATCCTGGTCGCGGTCGTCGCCACGGCCGGGCTCCTCACCCTGCGAAGCGCCGGGACGGGGCCCGCGTCGAGTGGTCCGGCGGTGTCCATGGCGGGCGCGACGCCGTACGGAACGCTGCGAACCACGGGCCTCGTGGCCCGGCTGCCGCTCGGGCAATATGCGAGCTTCGAATGGTCGCCCGACGGCCAGCACCTTCTCGTCTCGGACGAATCGGGAAGCATCGTCTACGACCGATCCGGCAAACAGGTCTCCGCGTACGGGCAGTTCGAAGGCTGGCTGGACGCGACCCACCTCATCTCCGGCAACGGCCACGTGGCCAGCATCGATGAGCCGTACACGGGCGGGCCCACCTCCAACTCGTGGGTGGTCGGCAACGGCTACGGCTCGGCGGCGATCATCGTGGCCGTGCCCGGCTGCACATGCGACCCACTTGTCGACTGGTATGAGAACGGGCAGTACGTGAAGGTCGGCGAGAAAGCCACGCCGTACGGCTGGTCGCCAGACGGAAAGCTCGTACTGCTTGGTCATCTCGAGGGCGGCAGTCAGGACGTCGAGTTGCACGGCTGGAAGGGCTCGGTCGACGTGGTCGACTTCGCCTCGGGACGTGTCCTGGCAACCGCCCCGAATGTCCGCGGCGAGATGGCGTTCAATCCATCAGCGACCAGGCTCGCCGCCCAATCGGACGCGGATCTCGAGATCGTCACGATTGCCGGCGGCTCGGTCCAGACGATCGCCGGGGCCCGCTTTCTGGGCTGGTTCGATGACGACCATCTCTACTACCAGGCCGGCGCGACATTGGAGATGCTCAACCTGCGCTCGGGCGCCTCTGCCAGCGCCGTCGTCGGCAGTGGCGAATGGCAGGTTCCGTCGCCGGCCGGCTCGTGGCTCGTCGTCGATTCCACGGGGGCAGTCCGACGCATCGTCGCCGCGGACTGGACCACCACGCTGCTGGACCTGTCGTCGACGAGCCTTCTTGTAGACGCCAACCAGGCGTCCGACCAGGCCGTTTCGGCCCTCCAGCAGCGCTGGTGGTCGCCGGACGGCCGGATGCTGGCCGTCCCATCCTCGGACGGCACTTCGCTGGCGCTCCTTGCGGTCACCGACCTGCCCGGCTCGATCGCCGGCGCCCTGCCGACGCCGATCGCCTCGCCACAGGCAATCGCGGAGCTCGACCGTACGGCCCTTCCCGGGCCCGTCGGCGCCCTCGTTTCGGACCCGGCGCGCGACGCCTTCTGGTTCCTCGGCGGCGAGTCGGGCGGGCCGATCGACCTGTACCGCTACAACGTGGCCACGGCGAAGTTGTCCAGCAGCCCCATCGCGGGCACCACATACGACGAGACACGCGACCGGCTGGCCATCGCGCCCGACGGCCGGCTCTGGATCGGCGCCGGCTACGACCTGATCGTCTACGACCCCGCAACGGCCGGCCAGACCAGCCTGACGCTTCCGGCTTCGGGTCCGGACGTCCAGGCCGATCCCAAGCTCGGGAAAGCCGATCCGTGGATCGCAGGGATCGCCTTCGACGCCAGCGGCAATGCTCTGATCGCCCGAAACTGGGTGAGATCGCTGGCCCGGGTGGACGGCTCGCCGAAGGTCACCGGCAGTATCGACGTCTCGGACGGCTTCCCGATGACCGGAGGCGTGGTCGTGGCAGGAGGTCGGGTCTTCGTTCTGGTGGACCCGGCCAGCGGCCTCTGCCTCGGCGTCGACGCCACCGGGAGCCAGACCCTGTCGAACCTCAAGTTCCAGGCGCCGGCGCTGGCGGCGGTCGGGGACTTGGTGCTCCTCGCCGGCACGCCGCCGGGCTGGATCGATGCGAACGGCGGGGCGGCCATGATCGAGCCGGTCATGGCTTCGGCCGATCTGGTCGCGGCCGGCCCGGACGGCACGGCCGTGCTCTACAGCAGCGCCGCCGGCGTGATCCAGTGGCGCGACGCGGAAGGCAAGGTGTCGGCCCAGGGAATCTTCGAGGCCGGCTCGGCGCCGCAGATCGTGATGCTCGCGTTCGACGGCCAGGGACGGCTGTGGGCGGTGGAGACGGCCGGCGGCACCAGTTCGCTCGTCCGGCTCAGTCTGGGCGCCTGACCGCCTCTCAGCCCGGCAGCACCGTCTCGCCGAACATCAGGAACCGATCGACGCCGCGGGCCGCCAGGCGACCCTCGTGGATCGCCCACACGACCAGCGACTGGCCGCGCGAGCAGTCGCCGGCGGCGAACACGCCCGGGGCGGTGGTCATCATGTCGTCGTCGCGGACGATGTTGCCGCGGTGGTCGAGTTTGCAGCCGAAGGCGGTCGGCAGCTCGGGCGCCGGACCGACGAAGCCCATGGCGATCAGGACCAGGTCCGCCTCCAGGACCTTCTCGGTGCCTTCGCACTCGCACATCTCCGGCCGTCCGCTCGAGCCGTGGACCCATTCGATCTCGATCGTCTCGATGGCGGTGACGCGGCCGGCGTCGTCGCCGATCAGGCGGCGCGTGTTGATGAGATAGCGGCGCGGGTCGGCGCCCCACAGGGCGGCGGCCTCTTCCTGGCCGTAGTCCATCTTGTAGACCTTGGGCCACTGCGGCCACGGGTTGTCGGCGGCTCGCGTCTCCGGCGGGCGGGGCAGGATCTCCAGCTGGACGACGCTGTTCGCGCCCTGGCGGATGGCCGTTCCCACGCAGTCGGTGCCGGTGTCGCCGCCGCCGATGACGACCACGTTCTTGCCGGCGGCGGAGATCGGCGCGGCCGGGCCACCCAGGAGCGCCCGGGTGTTGGCGGTCAGGAACTCCATGGCGAAGTGCACGCCGGCGAGCTCGCGGCCCTCGACCCGCAGATCCCGCGGCACCGTGGAGCCGGTCGCCAGCACGACGGCGTCGAAGTCGGCCGTGAGCTTCTCGGCCGCCACGTCCTTCCCGACGGCGACGCCGGTGACGAACTCGATGCCCTCTTCGGCGAGCAGCTTGACGCGCCGGTCGATGACGGCCTTGTCCAGCTTCATGTTCGGGATGCCGTACATGAGCAGGCCACCGACACGATCGTCGCGCTCGTAGACCGTGACTTCGTGGCCGGCCCGGTTGAGCTGCGCCGCGGCGGCGAGGCCGGCCGGCCCGCTGCCGACGACCGCCACGCTGAAGCCGGTGCGGGCCAGCGGCGGCTCCGCGACGACCCAGCCCTCGCGGAAGGCGCGTTCGATGATCTCGTTCTCGATGGTCTTGATCGTGACGGGCGGCTGGTTGATCCCGACCGTGCACGAGCCCTCGCACGGAGCCGGGCAGACGCGCCCGGTGAACTCGGGAAAGTTGTTGGTCTTGTGGAGGCGGATGATCGCCTCGCGCCACTGGCCGCGATAGACGAAATCGTTCCACTCGGGAATCAGGTTGTTGATCGGGCAGCCCAGCGCCAGGCCGTTGACCAGCGCGCCGGTGTGGCAGTAGGGGATGCCGCAATCCATGCACCGGGCGCCCTGGTCGCGGAGGGTCTTCTCGGCGTACTCCGGGTGTGTCTCGCTCCAGTCCTTGACCCGCTCCAGCGGCGGCCGAACGTGGGCCGGCTCGCGCTCGAACTCCATGAAACCGGTCGGCTTCCCCATCGTCAGTTGCCCGCCACTCGGCGCGCGTCCATCACGTTCTCCTCGAAGGCGGCCATCTCGGCTTCCTCCTGCGAGAGCCCTTTCTCGAGCATTCGGGCCTGCGCCTCGATGACGCGGCGGTAGTCGTTCGGGACGACGCGGATGAACCGGCTGACGGTGGTATCCCATTCGTCGAGCAGGGCTCTGCCTCGCGGGCTGGCGGTGTACTCGACATGGCGCTCCAGCAGCCGGCGGATCTCGGCAATCTCACTGGGATCCGAGAGCGGGAAGAGCTGCACCATCTCCTTGTTGCAGACCCGCTCGAAGCCTCCGCCGGCGGCGCCGCCTTCGCCGCTCTCGTCGAGGACGTAGGCGATGCCGCCCGACATGCCAGCGGCGAAGTTGCGGCCCGTCTTGCCGATGACGACGACGCGGCCGCCGGTCATGTACTCGCAGCCGTGGTCGCCGACGCCCTCCACCACGGCGCTGACGCCGGAGTTGCGGACGCCGAAGCGCTCGCCGGCCATACCGCGGATGTAGGCCTCGCCGGACGTGGCGCCGTAGAGGGCGACGTTGCCGGTGATGACGTTCTCCTCCGCCACGAAGGTAGCCTCGCGCGGCGGGAACAGGACGATCTTGCCGCCCGAAAGACCCTTGCCCAGGTAGTCGTTGGCGTCGCCCTCCAGGGTGAGGGTGATGCCCTTCGGCACAAACGCCCCGAAGCTCTGGCCGGCCGAGCCACGGAAGTGGAGCTTGATCGTGTCCTCGGGCAGGCCGGCGGCGCCGTAGCGGCGCGTCACCTCGGAGCCGAGGGACGTGGCCACGACACGGTTGGTGTTGTGGACCGGCAGGTCCGCCTCGACCTTCTCGCCCCGCTCCAGCGCGGGCTTGCAGAGCGGGATGAGCGTCGTGGAGTCGAGCGAGAGCTCGATCTTGTGCTCCTGCGTGATCTGGCACGTCCGGCCGGTCGTCTTGGGCACCTGGGGCTGGAAGAGGATCCGGCTGAAATCGAGGTTGTGGGCCTTCCAGTGGTCGATCGCACGGCGCATCTCGAGCCGCTCGGAGTGGCCGACCATCTCCTCGAAGGTCCGGAATCCCAACATAGCCATGTACTCGCGGACTTCCCGGGCCACGAAGGTCATGAAGTTGACCACGTACTGCGGATCGCCGCTGAAGCGCTTGCGCAGCTCGGGGTCCTGCGTGGCGATGCCGACGGGGCAGGTGTTGAGATGGCAGACGCGCATCATCACGCAGCCCAGCGTGACCAGCGGCGCCGTGGAGAAGCCGAACTCCTCGGCACCGAGGAGCGCGCCGATCACCACGTCGCGACCGGTCTTCATCTGGCCGTCCACTTCGATCGCCACGCGCGAGCGCAGGTCGTTGATGAGCAGGACCTGGTTCGTCTCGGCGATGCCGAGCTCCCAGGGCAGGCCCGCGTGTTTGATGGACGACAACGGCGAAGCGCCCGTGCCGCCGTCGTGGCCGCTGATCAGGATCACGTCCGCATGGGCCTTGGCGACGCCCGCGGCGATCGTCCCGACGCCCACCTCGGAGACGAGCTTCACGGATATACGGGCGTCGGGGTTGGCGTTCTTGAGGTCGTGGATCAGCTCGGCCAGATCTTCGATGGAGTAGATGTCGTGGTGCGGTGGCGGGCTGATCAGGCCCACGCCGGGAGTCGAGTGGCGGACCTTGGCGATCCAGGGGTAGACCTTGTGGCCGGGGAGCTGGCCGCCCTCGCCGGGCTTGGCGCCCTGGGCCATCTTGATCTGGATCTCGCGGGCGCTGACCAGGTATTCGCTGGTCACGCCGAATCGGCCCGATGCGACCTGCTTGATGGCGCTCTTGAGTGAGTCGCCGTTGGGCAGGGCTTCGAAGCGGGCCGGATCCTCGCCGCCCTCGCCGGTGTTCGACTTGGCTCCGAGGCGGTTCATGGCAATTGCGAGCGCCTCGTGGGCCTCGCGCGAGATCGAGCCGTAGCTCATCGCGCCCGTCTTGAAGCGGCGAACGATCGACTCGACCGGCTCGACCTCGTCGAGGATGAGCGGATGACGGTGGTTCGGCTTGAAGTCCATCAGGCCGCGCAGCGTGCACAGCCCCTCTGACTGGTCGTCGATGAGCTTCGAGTACTCCCGAAACGCCGTGTAGCTGCCGCTCCGGGCGGCGTATTGCAGGTGTGCGATCGAGAGCGGGTTGAAGAGGTGACGCTCGCCGTCGACCCGGAACTGGACGTTGCCGCCGGTGCCGAGCTGCTTGTGGTAGATCGGCCGCTTGGGCGGATACGCGCGGTCCTGGCGCATCTTCACTTCGCGGGCGATGACGTCGATGCCGACGCCGCCGATGCGAGTCGGCGTCCCGGTGAAGTACTCGTCGACGAAGTCCTGGTTGAGCCCCACCGCCTCGAAGACCTGGGCGCCATGGTAGCTCTGGATGGTGCTGATGCCCATCTTGGAGATGACCTTGACGATCCCCTTGGCGATGGCCTTGCGGTACTTCTTCTCGGCCAGCTCGGCCGAGCCGGAGATCATCCCCAGGCGAACCTGGTCGTGGACGGTCTCGAAGGCGAGGTATGGGTTGACGGCGCTGGCGCCGTACCCGAGAAGCAGGGCGAAGTGATGGACTTCGCGCGGCTCACCGGACTCGAGGACGAGGCCGGCGAGGGTGCGCGTGCCGGCTCGGACCAGGTGGTGGTGGACGGCCGAGACCGCCAGAAGCGCCGGGATCGGGGCTTCGTCGGCGTTGTGGCCGCGGTCCGAGAGGATGATGACGTTGTGGCCCTCGGCGATCGCCTCCGAGGCGCGGTCGCGGAGCGCCTCGATCGCCTTGCGGAGCCCGGCGCCACCGTCGGCCACCTGATAGAGGATCGGCAGGGTGATCGTCTTGAATCCGTGCGGGTCGCCCGTGGAGAGGTGCCGGATTTTCTCGAGCTCTTCGTTCGAGAGGACCGGCGACGGCAGCTCGAGCTGGTGGGCCGCCGTTGGTTCCGGCTCCAGGAGGTTGCCCTCGGGCCCGATCGCCATCTCGGTGGCCATGATGATCTCTTCGCGGATGGCGTCGATCGGCGGGTTCGTGACCTGGGCGAAGAGCTGCTTGAAGTACGAGTAGAGGAGCTGCGGCCGCTCTGAGAGCACGGCCAGCGCGGCGTCGTTGCCCATGGCGCCGACCGGCTCGGTACCGGTGGCGGCCATCGGGTTGATCAGGATGCGCACGTCCTCGGCGGTGTAGCCGAAGACCTCCTGGCGGCGCAGGACGGTCTCGTGATCAGGCTCGATGACGCGCGGCGGGGGCGGCAGCTCGGTCAGCTTGACCAGCCACTCGCGGAGCCACTCCTCGTAGGGGTGCTCAGTGACGACGCGGTGCTTGAGCTCGTCGTCCGCGACGATGCGCTGCTCGGCCGTGTCGACCAGGAACATGCGTCCCGGCTGAAGGCGGCCCTTGGCCACGATCTGATCGGGCGGGATATCCAGCACGCCGGCCTCGGACGCCATCACGACGCGGCCGTCGGCGGTGATGTAGTAGCGGGCCGGCCGCAGGCCATTGCGGTCCAGCGTGGCCCCGATGCGGATGCCGTCAGTGAATGCGATCGAGGCGGGCCCGTCCCACGGCTCCATCAGGCAGGCGTGGAACTCGTAGAAGGCCTTCTTCTCGGGCGCCATCGACTCGTGATGCTGCCATGGCTCCGGCACCATCATCATCAGGCCGTGCGCGAGACTCCGCCCCGAGAGGTAGAGCAGCTCGAGGGTGTTGTCGAGGATGGCCGAGTCCGACCCTTCGGTGTCGATCGCCGGCAGGGCCTTAGTCAGCTCGTCGCCGAACAGCTTGGAATTGAATTGCGACTGGCGGGCGTGCATCCAGTTGACGTTGCCGCGCAGGGTGTTGATCTCGCCGTTGTGCGAGATGTAGCGGTACGGGTGCGCGCGCGCCCACGATGGGAACGTGTTGGTCGAGAAGCGCGAGTGGACCATGGCGATGGCGCTCTCGACGCGCTCGTCGAGGAGATCCGGGTAGAACGTCCTCAACTGTGAGGCATTGAGCATGCCCTTGTAGACGATCGTGCGGCAGCTGAGCGAGGGAATGTAGAAGTCGCCGCGGCTCGGAATCGCCGAGCGCGCGACGGCCTTCTCGACCAGGCGGCGGGCGATGTAGAGCTTCCGCTCGAAAGCCAGGTCCTCGACCATTCCCTCGGGCCGGTCGATGAAGACCTGGCGGATGAGGGGCTGGCTGGCCTTCGCGCTCGCGCCGAGGCCGGTGTTGTCGGTGGGCACTTCGCGCCAGCCCAGGAAGTGGAGGCCCTCTTCCTCGACCACGCGCTCGAAGAGACGGAAGCACTCGACCCGGCTGACCTTGTCCGGCGGAAGGAAGACCATGCCGACGCCGTAGCCGCCCCGACCCCGCAGCCGGACCCCGGACCTCGCCGCCATCTCGAACAGGAAGCGATGGGGTATCTGGAGGGTCAATCCGGCGCCGTCGCCGGTGTTCTTCTCGGAGCCGGTGGCGCCGCGGTGTTCGAGGTTGACGAGGACAGTCAGGGCGTCGCGGACGATGGCGTGGGACGGCCGGCCGGCGACGTCCACGACGAAGCCGAAGCCGCACGCGTCGTGCTCGAAGGCCGGGTCGTACAGGCCCTGGGCTCGCGGACCGCCAGTCTGGCCCAACTTGGATTCCATCCTCGAATGCGATGTCCTGCGCCGGTCTGGATCGGCGGAGACGCCGACAGGAGTCCCTGCTCCGTGAGCAGGAGCCCTCTATCCGTTGCGGAACCCCGAGTGTCACCGAGAGCGGTTCCGGGGTCAAGGTTGCGAAGGTTGCGATTGGGAACGATACGGCAACTCCGCTGACCGGCGCACCGCTGCCGCGTTTGCCAGCCGGGAGACCCCGGGAGGGGCCGCCAACCCCTTCGTGGAGGTGGTTCGCCGCGGAGAGTTTCGGCCAGCCGAGGCGCGCTGCCGCCTCGATCGCGCTAGACTTCCGACGCCTCCCCGGCGCAGATCGGTTCCCGGGGGTCCGACGGTGAGGCGGGTGCCGCAATGCTCCCAGGCAACTGTCAGGAGGTCCAGATTGTCTCCCCAGACGCGCCGAGGTCGAGCGGTGGCGGCCAGTCGAAAGACGCGAGGTCGCACTGACTCCGGGCCCAAACCCGGGCCTGTCTCCGGGCCGAATCCCGCGCCCGTCGAAGAGTCTCCCGAAGAGTCTCCCAGGGAGGAGACGGCGGTTGAGTCGCGCCCGCACACCGAGGGCAAGCGGGCCAAGGTGCCGCCGGCTCGGCGCAGGAAGCAGCACGGCACGGCCTATCGCTGGATCGTCGCCTACCTGCCGATCATGGCGGGCATGTTCGTGCTGCTGGGCGCAATCTGGATCTACACGTACGTCAACCCGGCTCCGCCCACGCCCGTGCAGGAGTGGACCAAAATCGAGAACCAATGGTCGCCGCCGCGCGAGAAGGCCCGCGCCGCCATCGCCGCCGACACTCTCGATTTCGCCAAGCTGCAGGCGGACTACAAGGACTTCTACACCCAGACCAAGGGCTGGGTCGACGCGGTCACAGCCGTCAGCAGCAGCAATTGGGGCGTGGCAGCCGACGACGTCAGCACTTTCCTCAGCGACGACCAGCAATACCTGCCTGTGCTGCAGCAGGTCGAGACCGCGAAGACCGCATACGACGTCGCCGCGCTGGCCGACACGCTCACGCAGGGGGATACGCAGTTCACCACGGACGTCGACACGATCAGGGCCGACTTCGATCTGCCGGCCACGAGCCCCGCGCCCTCCCCGCCGGCGGTTCCATCGGTGAATCCGACACCGACTCCCACACCCGGGCCAAGCGGTTCGCCCGCCCCGTCCGGCAGCGCGAGCGCGACCGGTGCGCCCTCCGCCTCGCCCGCTCCAACCGGGTTGCCGGCAGTGAGTGGGTCGGAGGCGCCGTCTGCGAGCAGCGTGGCAACTCCGACAAGCTCCCCAAGCTGAGCCCGAATCCGCCGGACCGGCGGCTCGCGCGTTCGACCAGCGGATCGCCGCCCACCCGCCTCGACCGGCCCATTTGGCGAGTGGGACCGGTACCACTCGCCCCCGGATGCCTGGTACGGGTGGCCGTAGCCCAAAGTACGGCTTGTGACGGTTGGGTGGAGTCTGTACGGTTCGCGTCGCTTCAGGCCGGATCTGGCTTGGCTGCCCCAAGGAAGTCGATGCGCTCGGTTTGAACCAGACGCAGAGGAAATCGATGGCTGCCGTGGTCGCTAACGAACTCGGTCCCATGCTTACCGCGAGTGAGGTAGCCGAGATGCTTCACCTGCACGTGAACACGGTGAAGCGGCTGGGAGATCGCGGCGAATTGCCGTTCTATCGCGTCTGCAAGCGGGGCGATCGACGCTTCCGCCTCGAAGACGTGATGACCTTCCTGGACAGGAACCGCTAGAGCCTCCAACCAGAATTCCCGGTTCGCCGGCAATCCGTCACCGGGCCCTGTGTCCGGATCCGCCGAGCCAGAGCCGTCGACGCTTCTATGAGGGAATGATTCCGCCGGCGGTCAGTCCCCGGCCGAGGCGCCGGTCCGCGGCAGGGTGCGCAACGCCGCCCCGAACAGCTCCACCCCCTGCGCGATCTCGCCGGCCGTGACGTCGATCGGGGGCAGGAAGCGGATGACGTTGTGGTGCGTGCCGCAGTTGAGGACCAGCAGACCCTGCTCGCCGCACGCCTGAACGAGCGCCTCGCTCGTGTCCGTATCCGGTTCGCGGCTGGCCCGATCCCTGACCAGCTCGAGGCCCACCATCAGACCGCGGCCCCGGACGTCACCGATTCGGTCATCCGCGTCCATGAGGCCCTTGAGGCCGGCGATCAGCTCGTCGCCGCGCGTCGCGGCGTTGGCCACCAGGCCTTGCTCGGCGATCGTCCTCATGACGGCGATGCCCGCCGCGCAAGAGACGGGATTGCCGCCGAAGGTGGTGCCGTGGGCGCCGACGCCCCAGCGCTGCTGGAGCTCGCGGCGGCTGACGATCGCGCCGATGGGCATGCCGTTGCATAGGGCCTTGGCCACGCAAACGACGTCGGGGACGATGTCGGCATACTCGAAGGCCCACATCCTGCCGGTGCGGGCGATGCCCGACTGGATCTCGTCGGCGATCAGCAGGATGCCGTTTTCGTCGCAGAGCGCGCGCAACTCCCGCAGGAACGAGATCGGGGCGGGGTTGAAGCCGCCCTCTCCCTGGATCGGCTCGATGATGATCGCCGCGACCGATGTCGCGGGGATCTCGTGGCCCAGGAGAGTGCGGAGCGCGCCCATGGCGCCGGCCGTGGCCGCCTCTTCGTCGTCGCCGAAGTAGCGGTAGACGTTTGGGAATGGCGTCAGGTAGACCGACGGCAGCAGCGGCTCGTAGCCGAGCCGGTAGTTGATGCTCGAGCTCGTGATCGATGCGGCGCCGAAGGTTCGGCCGTGGAAGGCTCCCCGAAAGGCGATGATGCCGGGCCGGCCGGTGACGCGCCGAGCGAGCTTGAGCGCACCCTCGACGGCCTCGGTGCCGGAGTTTCCGAAGAAGACGGTGTCGAGCGGGTCCGGGCACGCGTCGGCGAGCATCGTGGCCAGCTGGCCGACGGGCTCGAGGTAGCCGAGGGCGTTGCAGATGTGGAGCAGCTTGTCGGCCTGGTCCTTGATCGCCTGCGTGACCGCCGGATGGTGGTGACCCAGGGAGGTAGTGGCGATGCCGCAGGCGAAGTCGAGGAAGCCGCGCCCGGCCGAGTCGTACAGGGTGTGGCCTTCGCCGTGGTCCCAGCTGCGCTCGTAGTAGCGGCCCAGGATGGGGGAGAGGTGAGGCCTGGAGAGCGCGGCGAAGTCGCCCCGGGCGACGAGGCCCGAGTCTGCCGGCGCGGCGCCTGCCGGACGCGGGTCGCCGGCCGGTTCGCCGGCCCTGGAGGCGGCGGTGGCTGAGACGACGGGTTCCTGTCCGGTGCGATCCATGACGAGGGCTCCTCAAGACACAGTTCGCCGGTCGGTTCCGATCGGCGGGGCAGCCCGAGTATAGAGTTCCCGCGGCCGACACCGCGCGCACCTGCGACGCATGCGGCAGATCGCCCTTGGCGGCGACTCCAGCCGCATCGCGCCGGTGCTCCCTGGCACGCGGCCGCGTGGCGCCGCCCGGCATTAGCCCATTGGTACTGGCGATGTGCGCCAACAGTCCCACTCGACACCTGCGAACGCGTTACGCTTATGTGCACCGGGCTGGCGCCCGGGCGCATCGCGACGGCGTCGGTGCCCTTGCGCGGTCGCTTGTGCTGGACTCGACCCGCCTTCGGGCGGGCCCGATCGTTGTCTTCGGCGACGATCGGTGACAGCGCAGCGAACGAAGCGAGGAATGGCATGGGACGCATCAAGGCGCGCGCCGTCGAAGACATGCGTGAGTTCGTCGTCGACGGCCGGACGGTCAAGGTCATGTCGAGGCTGGCCGACAACAACCAGCTGGCCCGATTGTTCGCGCTCGAGTCGAACGCCACTGGGAGCGATGCCTCGCCCCTGATCGACGACGGCGAAGCGGACGTGATGCGCAGACGGATCGACGCGAAACCCAGGAAGGGCCGGCCTCTTCGGCTCCTGGGTAGCATGCCGGACGCCGCGACGGCCCGCCCCGACGAACCGCGGATTGCGGGCGCGCCGGTCGAGCCGCTCGCGTTCTCGCTGCCCGGCGCGCCTGACGGCCTCGTCGTCCAGATGAACGAGCGTGGCGACGGCCACATGTTCGCCGTGGGCGAAGCCCGCGTGAGCCTGGGGTCGGACGGAATGTGGTGGATCGTCACGCGGCTCATCGAGGCGCTGGAGGATCCGCAGACCGTTTCAACCTGGCCGCGGTTCCTGACCGTCGCGGGGTCACTGGGCGGTCCGGCCACCCAGGCCTCGCTGCAGTACAGCGAGACGGGCGTCTGCGTAGTCTGGCGCCGCCTGGAGAGTGGCGTCGTCGGAGACGTGCTGGCCTGGCAGGAGCTGTCGCACGATCGGGCCCAGGGCTGGCTGAGCATGCTGCGGCCGATTCTCCTCGACCTGGAGCAGCGGCCGGTTCACCGCCACCGGCTGCTCCCCGCCAGGACGGCCGAGCGTTGGGCGCACGCACTCGAGCATTGGAGCGACTAGCCTCGAGCCGGCCACCAACCGACCCTGCGCACGAAACGGCGCCGGCCGCTCGAAGCGCATCGAATCCGACCCGATGCCGTAACGTGAGGGCATGCCCCTGCCAGACCCAAGTGCCACCTTCTTCGGGCTCGACGCCAGGACCCTCCGCTTCATGGAGGCGCACCAGGTCCGGGCGGTGACGATCCCGGGGCGCGGCTGGCGTGATCTGGGCGACGCCGTTCTGCTCTTCTCCGCGATCGAGAAGGAGCCGTTCTTCAATCGACTGGTCGCCGTGCGCTGGCCGTCCCATCCGGGCGCTTTCGATGCTCGACTGCGCGAGACCTGCGATCTGTTCAAGGCACTGGAGCGCCGGCCCTACGTCTGGGCCGTTCCAGGTTTCAGCGAACCGGACGATCTCATCGCCCGCCTGGCAGCCAACGGTTTCGTGGATCAGGGCGGCGGGTTCGACATGGTTCTCGTGCGGGAGCCCGGGGCGGCCACGGACCGCAGCCTCCCGGATGGCTCGGTGCTGGAGCACTGGAACCGCTCGACCGGCGAAGAGATCCCGGCCCGCGCGGACGCGCTTGCCCGGGTGATCGGCGAATCCTTCGACATCCCGAGCAGCCGTCATGCGAACCTCGTCCGCGAGATAAGCCTGACGCTGGGCCGGCCGGATTTCCACGGTTACGTGATCAGCGTGGACGGCGAGCCGGTCGCGACCGGCCAGCGCTACACGTTCGACGGGGCCAGTTACCTCTCGTCGATCGGGACCCGGCCGGGCTGGCGCGGTCGCGGCTTCGGCGCGCACATCACTCGGGTCCTGGTCGGCGACTCGCGCGCCGAGGGTGTGGACCTGATCTACCTCGGCGTATACGCCGACAACACGGCGGCCATCCGGCTGTACCAGCGGCTGGGCTTCGCGATCCTGGGCGGTCGGTCCGCCGACATGCTGAGACCCTGCCGAAGTGAGATTTCAGCCGAGAGGTCGATGCCGGGTCATTCTCAGGACTGACGGCCGGGCTGCGGTCCGCTGGGTAGACTCACGCGTGGCCGGGCCTGCGGGCGGACGGGCGCCGTCTGAAGCAGGAAGCAAGGAGTGAGATGACGCAAAGCGGCGAGCCTGTGATCGGCGTCGCCAACCTGTGCAAGTGCTACGGCGACGTCAAGGCCGTCGACGGGGTCAGCTTCCAGGTTGCGCGCGGCGAAGTCTTCGGCATGCTGGGGCCGAACGGGGCCGGCAAGACGACCACGATCGAGATCCTCGAAGGCCTGCGCGAACCGGACTCCGGGTCCGTCACCGTCTTTGGGATGGACGTCACCAGGCACGCACCATCGATAAAGCAGCGCATCGGAGTTCAGCTCCAGACGGTGTCGCTGTACCCGCGGCTCACGGTGACCGAGCTGCTGGATCTCTTCGGCAGCTTTTACGCGCACCATCTGCCCACCAAGCAGCTTGTCGACGCGGTCGACCTGGGCGAGCGCGCGAAGGCACGGTCGATGAACCTTTCGGGCGGCCAGCAGCAGCGCCTGTCGATCGCCCTGGCCCTGGTCAACGATCCCGAGCTGATCTTTCTCGACGAGCCGACGACGGGCCTCGATCCCCAGGCGCGCCGCTCACTCTGGGATCTGGTCAAGGGGCTCCAGGCGCAGGGCAAGTCGATCCTCATGACGACTCACTACATGGAGGAGGCCGCGGAGCTGTGCGACCGGGTCGCGATCATGGACCACGGGCACATCCTGGAGATGGGTACGGTTCCGGAGCTGATCGGGCGGCGGTTCAAGGAGCGAGCCGTCTTCTTCGACACGAGCCTCAAGCTCCCCTCCGCCCAGCTGGGCAAGCTCGAGGGAGTGACGCGGGCCGCCCAGGAAGATGGCCAGACCGTGCTCTACTCGCGGGATGTCGCGGGCACCATCGGCGCGTTGCTGGCCCTCACCGACAGCCTGGGCGTGGAGCCGAAGAACCTGGGGATACGCCAGGCCACCCTCGAAGACGTCTTCCTCGACCTGACCGGTCGAGCCCTGCGCGACTAGGAGCCGAAAGATGAACACCCTCCTGCGGCTGACGGTCGCGAACATCAGGTCCCTGGTCCGCGACAGGGCGGCCCTGTTTTGGACCTTCTTCTTCCCGGTCATGTTCGTATTCCTGTTCGGCTGGATCTTCGGCGGCAACAGCGACACCAAGGTCGCCATCGGCTTCGTCGATCAGGACAACGGGAGCCAGGTCTCGGTCGCCCTCCAGAAGGCCTTCTCTCAGGTCACTCTCCTGACGATCCAGACGGGCTCGCTCGACGCGGAGGAGGCGGCGATGCAGCACGGCGACATCTCGGCGATAGTCGTCGTTCCGAGCGGCACCGGCGCCGCCGTCGCCGCAAAGAGCGCAACTTCCATCCAGCTGTATACCGATCCTAGCCAGAGCCAGACCAGTCAGGTCGTCGAGCAGATAGCGGATCAGATCGTCGGTGCGTCGAACCTGCAGATTGCCGGCGGGACGGCGGTCGTCGGGATCCAGCCGATGACCCTGGCGTCCACCAACATCAGCACCGTCGCGTACCTGGTCCCGAGCATCCTGGCCATGGCCCTGATGCAGCTCGGCGTCTTCGCCGCGATACCGCTGGTGCAGCAGCGAGAGAAGGGCATCCTCAAGCGCATCGGGGCGACGCCGCTTGCTCGCTGGAAGCTCGTCGGGAGCAACGTCTTGATGCGCCTGATGGTGGCCATCGTGGACGCCGTGGTGATCCTCGGCATCGGGCTGATCTTCTTCAACGTTCAGATCGTCGGCAACCTCCTGGCTGCGGCCGGCCTCGTTCTCCTCGGGGCCGGCGCGTTCCTGGCCATCGGCTTCGCGCTCGCGTCCTTCCTGAAAACCGAGGAGCAGGCCACCGGGGTGGTGCAGGTGGTCCAGATGCCGATGATGTTCCTGTCGGGCATCTTCTTCTCGTTCGACTTCCTGCCTGGCTTCCTCCAGACGGTCGCTCGCTTCATGCCGCTGACCTATCTGGCCGACGCCCTGCGACAGGTCATGGTCAACGGGACTCAGGTCGCTCCGCTCGGGGTGGACGTCGCGATCCTCACCGGCTGGCTGGTTGTCTGCCTCGGCATCGCGGCTCGCTCCTTCCGCTGGGAGTAGGCCCCGACACCCACGACCTCGGGTCCGCCTGTTTCTGCCCAATATCACCCTGGGCAATGCAGAGCGACATCCATGGGGCGCGATGGCCGTTCGGCCGCGGAGGGCCGATACGTGGAGGGCAAATCCACGCTCGGATCCCCTGGCTCGAGGCGAATGCCGCGCGGCCGTGGGTTGCCCTCGTCCGATGCCGCCCACTTAGCATCGCCCCGGGCGATGCAGGGCAAGAATCGACCGTGTCGGCCTCGCAACGTGGTCGTTGGGAAGCGCAGGGCCGCGGATTGATCGTGCCGTCGCTGGTCTGGGTCCTGCTGATGCGCTTCGGAGAGGCCGACCTCTACCAGCGCTCGTAGTGGACGATCGCGTCGAAGGGCTTGCGGCCACCGGCGCGTTTCGCCCATGTGAGCGCGGCTGGATCGGCCGGGTAGCCGAACGAGAGCAGGAACTCGCAGTGGCGGCCGGCAGGCAGGCCGAGGAGCTGGCGGACGAGCGCTTGCTCGTACACCGTCGCGGGCACGCTGCCGATCCCGAGCTCCCACGCGGCCAGGGTCATGTTTTGGGCTGCGCGGCCCAGGTCCCACATGACCGACAGGGGAGCATCGGCGGTGGCCGGGTCGGGCGTGACCAGCGCGATCGCGGCCGCGGCGCCGGCCAGGTGCTGGGCGTACGGGCCGACCCCGGCCAGCTCGGCCAGGTGGGCTCGATCGGTGCAGACCACGAAGTCCCAGTTCTGCTGGTTCTTGGAGCTGCCCGAGCGGCGCCCCGCGTTGAGGATGCGGTCCAGGTGCTCGGGTTCCAGCGGGCGATCGGCGAACTTGCGGATCGCTCGTGTGGTGTCGATCGCTTGCCAGGTGTCCATGGGTTTCTCCTGGGGGTGGGGCGGAGGTCGGGTCAGTGGAGGGGCGGACGCTCGCCCCTGTCGCGGGTCTCTCGGCGGGTCTTCTCGCGCGTCTCCGCCTCCTCCTTCTGGGCGGTGCTCTGCGCGCCAAAGCCGTAAACGGGATTCTCGGGGCGCTCGACGATGCAGGCCGCGGCGAGCTCGGCGGCCTTCTTGGGGTCCACCGGGCCGCCCAGCTCCCTGGCGAAAAACGACGCCGTTCTGCGCCGCACGTCGGCGTCCTCGTACAGCCAGCGATGACCGTAGCCGGGCACGATCAGTGTCTCGACCGCGGCGGAACCGGGGTTGGTGCGGGCGCCGCGAGCCGCGTCGGCGATCAGCCCGAGGTGCGCCACCGGCACGCCCTGGTCGTCCTCGCCGTGCATCAGCAGCAGCGGCCCCCGATATCGGGCTGCCGCGAGGCACGCGTTCGCATCGTCGATGGAATGGCGACGTGGGACCAGCAGCACCGCGGCCGTCAGGTAGGCGAGGGGACTGGCGATCGGCGCGGGGATCCTCATGTGGGCCATGGCGAATATCTTGCGGGTCATCCGAACCAGGTCGGCGGGGGCCGACAGCGCCACCACTGCCCGAACCGCGGGTTCGGAGGCGGCTGCCACGATTACGCCGGCGCCGCCCATAGAATGCCCCATAAGGCCGACGGCCGACACCTCCGGTCGGGCGGCGAGCCAGCGTGCCGCCGCCGCCGCGTCCTCGGCGAATTCGGGGACCTCGATAGGCAGCTTCTCCGGCGCGTTGTCGCCGTGTCCTCGCACGTCGATGACCAGGCAGTGAAAACCGGCGGCGTGCAGGTAGCGGATGTGGGCCATCGATCGGCCGCGGTTCGACTCCCAGCCGTGCACGATCGCGACAGCGGGTCGAGGCCGGGCCGTGCGATCGGGGCTGTCCGAACCTTCGGCCGGCACGAACCAGCCGGCCAGCCGTGAGTCTCCGGATGGAATCTCGGCCGACTCGAACGCCAGCCCGAAGTCGGCCGGAGTGCCCTCGACCGGGCTTCGATGGGGCAGGCCCACTCTCTCGCGGTACCGCAGGGCGAACCGATAGGCAAGGCCGAAGGCGACGGCGCCCGTGACGCCCGCGGCCAGTGCCAGGCGCCTGGGTCGGAACGGAAGAGATGGCATGAGCGTAGGGGACGGCACGGCGGCGCCGCTGTCAAGCGGGCCACCATCCCGCCGGCACGGCCGGGGCCGAAAAGGGCCCCACAGGGCTTCCGCCCGGGCCCGGTAGACTGGTGGGATGCCGCCCCGCAACCCCTTCACGGTCCTGGAGATCCCGCTCGACGCCACCACGGACGCCATCAAGGCGGCCTGGCGACGTCTCGCCCGCCAGCATCACCCCGACGTGGCGAGCGGCGATGAGGGCGTCGAGCGCCACGCGAACCGCCGCATGGCGGAGATCAACGCGGCATATCAGGAGCTCAGCGACCCGGAGCGGAGGCAGCGGCATCGGCAAGCGGCGGCTCGAGCGGCCCGCGCCGGCCAGGCCTGGGAGTGGGCCGGAGCGACCGCTGCCGGCGGCGCCCCAGCGGGGTCGGACCATCGCTCCGGCCGCGTTCCGCAGCCTCGTACGGGCCGGCCCGTCACCGCCCGGATCGACACGAGCGCGCTCCTGCGCCCCCGCAACTCGACCCTGCATCCGCTCGACCGGAGCCCGCTGCCGGGGCTTCCGCCGCGTCCCCGCTCGGCGGAGGATCGGGAGCCGCCGCGCGCATCCACGCCCAGCGGGCCCACGCACCGGCGACCTGGGCCGGACCTGGAAGGGGAGCTGCCCGCCCTCGCCGATGCGCTGGACACGCGCCTCAAGTTCGGCAAGTTCGAGGGTTTGACCCTGGCCGACGTAGCCGAGCTGGAGCCGACCTACGTCGACTGGATCGTGCGCACCATCGACCGCGATGCGGGGCTGGTGATGGCGGCGCGCGTCGTCCTGCGCTACCTGGAACGCTCCGGAACCCTTCGGCGCCGCCGGCTGGACACGGCGTTCCCACGCCGCTGACAGGGTGGGCGGCCGCCGATCGAAGGGCCATGCTGGCCGGCTCTCCGTGGTTGCTCGGGTCGTGGACGGGGCTTGCGACCTCCTGTACGACGCCCCGGTCGTCTCAAGGTGGCGGTTGCGGTAGCCCCGGCCCGTGTCCGACGCCCCTGGCCTCTTCGTGCTGTGATGATCGGCGGCCATCCCCACCGTAGCGCCGGATCGGCCCGGCACAATGACCCGTCCGGGCTTGCCTACGACAGGCAGTAAGTCCGGCGCGCAGGCGCACCGGGCGCTACCATCGCCGCATGTATGCCGACGGTCTGTCCTTCCTCGACGAAGAGCGCGAAGCCTGGCGACCCTACGAGGCTCTCCTCGACCTAACCGACGAACAGCTGGAGAAGCCCGTCGAGGGCGCCCACAGCTGGAGCGGAAGAGATCTGATGGGCCACCTGGGCGGCTGGGTCGAGGTCTGGCGAGCCATCGCCCAGGAGCTGGCGGTCGGGCCGAAGAGTCCGGCCTTCGACCGGCTGACGGAAATCGGTCGCGACTGGGATGCGCAGGGCGACGCCATCAACGCCCGTCTGCAGGCCGAATGGGCGGCCCTGTCGATGGCCGAGGTCAGGCATCGTTTCTCGACCCTGCCGGGCGAGCTGCGCGGCTACCTGACGGTGGTGCCCGAGGCCCGCTGGCTCAAGGATTCGGCCCACCTGAAGTCGCTGCTCGGAAACACCACGGAACACTACGACGAACACATGGCGGATCTCCGAGCCGTGCTCGCCGCAGCGGGGCGCTGATCGCCTGCGGCATCGGCCAGGAGGTGACCACCGGATGACCGACCACCGAACCGTCAACGGGCGCACAGAAGCGCCGAGCCTGAACGAGGCGATCGACCGGCTGGCGGACGAACTGGGCGATATCCATCGCCACGAGTCCGGGACCCTGGTCGAGTACGTTCGCGGAGCCACCGTCTTCGCCGCCCGCCAGAGAACCATCGTCAGCTTCCGCCTCCGAGCCGAAGTTGCCGAGGCGGCGCTTGGAACGGCCGACACGGTCCGTGCCTCTCGCGGAGCGGGCTGGATCGCTCTCCAGCCACGGGTAGTGGACGGCTTCGCCCTGGACCGGGCGCTGGCCTGGTTCGAGAGCGCCTGGCGCCTGGCCGGCGAGTCGCCCGACGATCGGCCGGCCCCGCCGCGACCGAACTGAGGTCAACCCGATCCGCCGGTCTCGGCCGGGAATCGTGCTTCCGCCCAAAACACGACCCCGGCCTGAGGGGGTAGGCCGGGGTCGCTAGACGGGGCCGAGGGGGAGGCCCCGTTTTGGGATATTCGAATTGTGGCCGGGCGTCTTCGCCCTTAACTCTTGGTCGTAGCGTACTGCGAAAGCCCGAAGCTTGCCTCGAACTGTTCCGCGGACCGGGCCCCGACGACGGCCATCGGCTGCTGGCCCGGGCGGAAGAATGCGACCGTCGGCAGGTTCATGATCTGGAGCGCCTGGGAGACGGCCGGGTTGGCGTCGACGTCCATTTTCACGACGTCGATGACGCCCTCGTACTTCCTGGCGATCCGCTCGAGCTCGGGAGCGACCATCGCGCAGGGGCCGCACCAGGTGGCCCAGAAGTCCACGATGATCGGCCGCTCGGCGTTGAGGACGACCTGTTCGAAAGTCTCGTCCGTGACTTGTGCAACCTCGGCCATCTGGCGGATGGTCCTTTCTCCCTGCTGGATTGATGCCGAGTTCAAGTGGAACTCAGCCGGAAATGGATTGAAGCAGCCGGCAGGCCTCGAGGATTCGGGCGTCCGCGAGGCGATAGTAGATGACGTTGCCGTCGCGCCTGGTCAGGACCAGACCCGAGTTGCGCAGCACCGCGAGGTGCTGGCTCATGTTGGGGACGTGGCAGCCGACGCGTTCGGACAGATCCCGAACCGACAACTCGCCCTCGCCGAGACATTGAAGGACGCACAGCCTCTTGGCGTCGGCCAGGGCTCTGGCCACCGCGGCGGACCGCTGCTGCGTTGCCTCCAGATCGCTCAGCTCGAGCATGTGTGGACTCTACAATAGTTTGCGCAATCACGCAAGTAGCGTGCGCCAGGCGGCTTGCGGGCCGGTCCTGCTGGCGTGGCCCGCCGAGTTGGCGGCTTGTGGCTACGATGGCGGCATGGACAACGGGGACTTCGGCAGCGGCGACCCACGAGACCCGCGGCAGGCGGGCGGTCCCGCCGATCTGGCGGGTCTGGCCGGGATGCTCGGCCTGCCGCAGCAGCAGCGCGACGCTCGCGACCCGCGCGGGCCGATGGGCGTGGGCGGGCGCGACGGGGCCGTCCATGACGGTCCGGCGCCCAAGATGGAGGTCGTCGAGTACGAGGGTCAGGCCCGACCGGCCGGGCCGAACACGGCGCTCCAGGGGGCGAAGCTTGGCCTGGACGGCACCGGGCTGACGCTCGAAGTCGGAGGTGGGCGGCCGATTCGCGCCGGTTACCGCGACCTCAGCCTGATCGCAATCTCGCAGTCGGCTGCGCTCATAGTCCTCGGCGACGGCCCCGACGCGATGCGCTGGATGCTCGAGAGGTTCGGCGACAAGCTCGGGCCGATCGTGCGCGAGCTGCGCGAGCGACGGCTCAAGCAGCGCCTGACCGACGGGCTCGTCAAGGTGCCCGACGATCCGGCCGAGCTGTTCGAGTTCGAGTGGACGCCGACGACGGCCCCGCTCGGGCCCGGCCCCGATGGGCCCGCGACGCCGACCACCGGCGTCGGCCAGTTCGTGATCCATCCCTGGGGCTTCGTGGTCTGCCCCGTGGACGAGCGGGCCACGTGGGTCCACTACCGGCGCGCCTCTATCGCGAAGGTGACGTTGCCCGCGCCCGGCGAAGTGGTAGTGGACGGAGAGCCCGGCACGCTCACGCTGCGGGGGCTCGGGCAGGCCGCGACGCGGCTCCACGACACTCTCGAGAAGCTCCGTGACGGCGCCTTCGACGACGCCGCGGGATTCGTGGAGCAGATCCTCCCAGACGCGCCGTTTGGGGTGCGCCAGAAAGCGGGCGAGCTGCTCGTCGACGGCCGGCCCACGCGGCCCCAGGTGTTCGGCGACACGGGCTGGCCGATCGTCGAGACCGCGGTCCTAGGCGAGCCGACCTTCGCCGACAGCTACGAGTCGCTGTGTGCGACCGCCGGTGCGGAGGCGCCGCGATGGGTCGCGATGTCGCCGGTGGATCCGGGCAGCGACACGAACAAGATCTGGTTCCTGATCGCGATGCCGGGCAACTTGGTCGCGCTGGAGCTGGTAACCGCCGGGGCCCACGCCACGTACTTCTTCCGCGTCATGCCGCGGGCGGAGTACAAGGGCGAGCCGCCGGAGAAGCTGGGCATCGCGGCCGAGCAGACGGTTCGGGACATCAGCGAGGCGCTGGTCGACATCCGCTTCCTGCGCGAGCCGATGGCCCTGCCCGCCGATCAGCTGCGGCTGCCGCAGTACCTGCGCTACCGGCTGGCCCTGGCGGTGCTGCCGAGCCTGGCCTGGGCGCGGAAGCGTTTCGTGGCGCGAATCGTCCATCGCGACCCGGCCAGTTGGTCTGCGGCCGTGGCGGACCTGATTCGCTGGCACGGTTCGGCGCGGGACGAGGCAGCCGAGTGGCCGGGCCGCGCGGCCCAGGAAGCGCAGATCTCCGCCGCGGGCGGGGACGGCGGTGGCGACGGCGATGGCGACGGCGCGAGCGCGCCCGACGCCGGCCCTGACGCTGCCCCCGACGACGCCGCGTCGGGAACTACGATCGTGGCCGAGAGCACGGCTCCAGGCAGGACCGCCGCCAAAAACACGAAGCCTTCGGGCACCCCAGGCTGATAGGAGCGGACGATGCCGACTTTCAAGCACCCGTGCCCGTTCTGCGGCAAGTTCATCGACAAGATCGTGGCCGCATGTCCCTACTGCGGACAGGTGGAGCCGTTCTCTCCAAAGCGCTGCCAGATCTGCCGCAAGATCGTCGAGGATCCGGCGTGGGTCGTCTGCCCATCGTGCGGCGCCTCACTGGTGGCGCCGCCTCC
>PLOC01000001.1 GCA_003141955.1 Chloroflexota bacterium | reverse complement strand
ACTTCGTTAAATCGCAAGCTTAGGGTCTGTATACGAAATGGAGCTCTGTCCGAGGTGGAGTGACGAGGCGCGCCATTCCTTCGCCCGACCGGCTTGACTTTCGGATGTGTAGAGAAGTAGTCCGCGGCACTGCGGTTTCCATATGTCGGGCGGCCTGGCGGGCCGGGGGCGTGATCCTGCTTGCGATGGGAGGGATCTCAGCCGCAGTCGCCATCGGTGGCCTGATCTTTGCGGGCGGCGGAATCATCTTCCTGCCACTCGCCTTGCCGCCCATCGCGGGCGGCTATCTGGTCCTTCGCGCGTTGCCTGGGGCTCGCGTGGTCGGGCTTCTGGTCGCGGCTCTCTACGGCGGCTTCATTTGGTCCGTCGCTACCTATCCCTTGGGCGGTCTCACGCCGGCACCGGGTCAGAGTGACCCCCGCTAGATCGACATCGCGTCGGCCCTGCCAGAGCGACTCCTCGGGCGCCATCGTCGCCAGCTGCATGCCGGCGTCCGAGAGCGTGGTGCAGATCGCCTGGAAGGCAGGGTCGGGGAGTTCCCGCCGACCTCTCTTGCCGCCTTTGCCGCGATAGGCGTAGAAGGTGGTCTCGCCCTCCAGGCTGAGGTCGCCGGCGCGCAGACCGATGACCTCGGCCCGACGCCTTCCGGTCAACACGAGCGTCAGCAGGATGGCCCGGTCGCGTCGGCCGGCCACGGTGTCGAGCACGACCGCGAGGAGCCGCCGGACTTCGTCCGCTGAATAGCCGCGGGCGACGGACTGAACAGTCCTCGGTCGCTCGACCGCGTCGGTCGGGTTGGAGACGACCAGGCCCATCCGGATCAGGAACCGGTAGAAGGAGGAGAGGCAGGCGATCCGAGCGCCGACCGTCGTGGCCGATGGCGTCCGACCCGACTTGCCGATGCCGTGGACCCAGGCAAGGATGTCGGCTGGCTTCACCCGGTCGGGCGACTTGCCGAGGTCGGCGAAGAACGGCCAGAGCATCCGGCTGTAGGACTCGACGGTCCATCGGGAACCGGAGCGGTTGCCCTTCTCGACGAGGAAGGCGTAGAGGGCCTGGTCCCAGGCCGAGGGGTCTCCACTAGCCAGGGCGGGGAGGGGTTGAGCGGTCATCGTGGGCGTCCTCGGGTGCGAGATGGTCGCTCACATGACTCACTCAGCCGCGCCGAGAAATCAACCCTATCGCGGCTTAGTCACGAGCGGTCTGCGCAGCCCAAGTCCCACGATCTCTGGGGTAATGGAGTCCGGCGGTTCGACAAGACCCTTGGAAAGAACGTCCGTGACCTTCGGCCTGCGCCAACAGGAGAGTCCAGGCGCTGGGCTGGGTACGCCCGAAGGCTACCCAAGTGGCCCATGTTGCCCCGTCACCGCGCCAAGTACCGTTGCGAGCACGGGTTGTACTGATGAGAGAGCAGCAGGGTTCCGTGAAGCCACTCGCAGATGTGGTTCAGTCCCACGACGGCTCACCCATTTCGCGCGAGGCTCTGGTCCGGCTACTGGGCCCGGCTCCGATGACGCTCTTTCTTCCCGGGCTTCCGACGGTCCCGGGCGAGCGCTCGGCATGGCCGAGCTCAACCAACGACGCCAAAGAACAAGATGGTTGAGGGCCCGTTCAGGTGATGGTGCAGCGTCCGCCGCAGATGTTGACTCGCGCCCCGACGTTGGGCGTCCTGACGGACTGGTTGGAAGGCGAGTATCAGAGCCCCGTCGTCGGGGGTATGGTGGAGGCCGCGCGCGAATCTGGCGCCAATCTCGTCTTCTTTACCAGTTGCATGCTTCGTGTGCCGCTCCGCCTCGGCGAGCGGCACAACGTCGTCTACGACCTCGCCCGTTCCGAGGGCATCGATGGTCTCGTGCTCCTGGCCGGGACTCTCGCCAACCACCTGGGCCTGGAGGATCTCGCCCGCTATTGCGAGCGCTATCGTCCACGGCCGATGTGCAGTGTCGCCGCCGAACTCGACGGGATGACCGGCATCCTCGTTGACGGCGAACCGGCCCTGCGAGAGGGGATCCAGCACCTGGTGGAGGACCACAAGTCCAGGCGCATCGCGTTCGTTGGCGGCCCGGAGGGGAATTCCGAGGCGCGCGATCGCCTGCGCACGTATGGCGAGGTTCTGACCAGCTATGGGCTGCGGCCGGCCGATTCGTTCGTGGCGACGGGAGACTTCCAGTACGAGAGCGGCGTAGATGCCGTGCGCGTCCTGCTCGACGAGCGGGGTGTGACCTTCGACGCGATCGTCTCCGCCAACGACCAGATGGCGCTCGGGGTAATCGACGCGCTGCGCGTTCGCAACATCCGGGTGCCGCAGGATGTGGCCATCATCGGCTTCGACGACATCAGCGAGGCCCGCTACTGTACCCCGCCGCTCACCACGATCCGCCAGCCACTCCGGCAGCAGGGCAGGCTCGCCGTTGAGGTCCTCCTGCAGCGTCTTCGAGGCGAGCGCGTCGACGACGCCCTCGTGCCGCCCACCGAACTCGTCGTCCGACGCAGCTGTGGCTGCTACTCGGACGGACGCCGCGTGTCGATGACGAGCAGCCTGACGCCCCCGCTGACTCGGCCCGGAACCGAGCTCACCGTCGACGACGTGCTGCGGCTCCGCCGCTCCCAGATCCTGGAGGCGATGCGGGAACCCGTGGGCGGCCTGCCCGACGGTATTCCGGAAGGATGGGAGGAAAGCCTGCTCGACGCCCTCACAGCGGAGTTGCGAGGCGCTCCCGCCAGCTTTGCCGAACGGGTCAACACGCTCCTTAGCGAGACGACGGGCTCCGGCGCGACGGGCAGCCCCTGGCAGCCGGCGCTGTCTGCGCTGCACCGCGAACTGATGCCCTGCATAGCCTCGGACCCGATCATGTGCTCGCGGGCCGAGGATCTATTCCAGGAGGCGCGGGTCCTGGTCGGCGAGGCGGTCGAGGACGCTCAGGCACAGCATCGGCTGATGATCGAGCGCCGCACGCGTGCCCTGTCCCAGGCGGCCGACATACTGAGCGCGGCATTTGATCTCGAGTCGCTCGGCAAGGCGCTCCGCGAGTGCCTCCTGCGGCTCGGTGTTCCGAGCGCCTACCTAGTGTCGCGAACCGCTGGTTTCTGGTTGGTTCATCGAGCGCCACGCGTGTACGGCGCGGCCTGTCCAATGGGTCAGTTTCCTCCGGGTCGCGACACTAGTGCTAGATGAGGGCATCTCCCTGTCTGGTTCGCGCGTGGTCTTCGCCTGCGATCCGAGGCGAGACGCTGTAGCGGTTGAGGGGCTCCGCGACGCCACGATCGAGGGTACTTCCCTGCCGGACCGGCTGCTGCCAGTCGACCGCACCTACGCCATGGTCGTGGAGCCACTCTTCTTCAAGGACGATCCGTTGGGCTACGCCGTCTTCGAAATGGGGCCCACGGAGGCGTTCACCTATGAGGCCTTGCGCGTACGCTTGAGCGGCGCCCTGAAGGTCGCTCTGCTCATCGAAGAACTCCAACTTCGCGCCGGCCAGCTCCGTCAGGCCCAGAAGATGGAGACGCTCGGCCACCTCGCGGGCGGCATTGCCCACGACTTCAACAACCTGCTTCAGGCGATTCATGGCTACGCTGAGCTGGCTGGGGCCGCCGAACCTGGCAACGGCGAGTGGACGGCCGACCTCGAGGAGATCGTTCGAGCTGCCGACCGGGCGTCCGGGCTGACGCGGCAGCTGCTCACGTTCAGCCAGCCCACCCCGGCCAACGCCAGGGTCGTGGACGTCAATGTATGCATCGATCGGTCGATTCCGATGCTCGGGCATCTGCTCGGACCGACGATCAAGCTGTCGACGGTTCTCCGGCCGGAGGCTGGCAGCATCCTGATCGACCCGACTCAGCTCGAGCAGGCGATTGTGAATCTGTGCGTGAACGGACGAGACGCCATGCCAGACGGCGGCTCGTTGACAATCGAGACGGGCAGGCGATCGGAGGAACCCGGGAGTCCTTCGAGCCCATCCGCGATGGAGCCGGATCTCTGGGCTCCGAGGGCCAGCCCGGTCCAGGCTCTCACCTACGTTACCGTCAGCGACACGGGCGTGGGAATCCCTCCTGAGATCCGAGACAGGATCTTCGAGCCGTTCTTCACTACGAAAGAGACCGGCCAGGGCACAGGGCTCGGCCTCGCGATTGTCTACGGCATCGTCCGCAACGCGTCCGGCGACATCTCGGTCGAGTCCCAACCAGGCCGCGGCACTCGATTCTCGCTCATGTTTCCCACCACCGACCACGTCGATGTCGCGGCGGCGACCGGAGTCGCGCCGCCTGTCCACGGGTCAGAGACGGTGCTCCTCGTGGAGGACGAGGACGCGATCCGCAAGCTGGCAGAGCGAGTCCTGACCGATCAGGGTTACCGTGTCCTCAGCGCTGCAAACGCCGCCGACGCGCGTGCACTGTGGTCAGCGAACGAGGGCAGCGTGGACCTTCTCCTGTCCGACATCACGATGCCGGGGTTGTCCGGCGTGGCCTTCGCGGCGGAGCTGGAGGGCGGCGTTCGACCCCCGCGGACGCTCTTCATCTCGGGCTATCTTGCCGGTGGAGTCGGTGGACCTGCCCTCCCCGTTGAAGCCAGGTTCCTGCCGAAGCCATTCAGCGTGGCGGCCCTGCTTGATGCGGTCCGGGCGACGCTGGACGCCCCTGCGGTCGCCGCTACCGGTGGCTCTGGAACCTGACCGCGCGGGCCGGCCTCTCTGTCGGGCCACCTGCCTCGTGCTGGTCGGCCTGCTCGTCGCCGGCGGGCAAGGTCGGAGGTCGCTCAGGCTCTGACCCCGTGGCTCACCCGTTAGTGCGCAGATGGTTCGGGCGAGACGGGTCAGCCCGCCATCACACGGTTGAAGGTGCAAGCGACGGCGGCGCAGTTTCAAGAGCGACGAATATCGGCTTGACGGGCCTTGTCCCAGGGCGACTCGGCGGGAGCCGGAGACCAATACGGCGAGAGGGACTTTTGCCGAGGCGTGAAGTCGAAAGGCACCCTTCAGAAGACTAGTCCGAGGCCTAGCCTCTGCCTTTGGGCTGGGCGTTGACAAGAGCCTAGGGGCGCCGACGCTCATTCGAGTGTTCTGGGACAGAGGTCTTCAAGGAGCCGGTCTGCCGTGGTGATCCGCAAGAGCATGCCGCTGTTGGCCCCCTTGCTCGCCCTGGCCAGCCTGCTGACCATCGGCGGCGCAGGGCCGGTCCTTGCGGACCCGCGCCCCTCCATCGTGAGCATCACGCTCGATGCGGACAACCATGCTGTCGTGACCTGGAGCAAGGAGCCCTGGCAGGGGTCCGTGGATGTCAGGTGGAGCAGCGGCGATGGGACGGTCGCCGCGCCGTATGCGAACTGGGACGGGCATTACGGTCTCCCGCTAGTTGACTGCTACGGACAACCGCTCAACGGCAACCCGTACGGTGGTAATTCGACGAAGGGCCAGTGGAACTACGGCCAGCACTGCAAGGGCCAGGATGTCGCAGACACTGCCACGACGGCCACGACCTGGGACGCGCTGCTCCCCGGCGTCTACTACTTCCAGGTCACGGTGAACGGCGAGAACCACCAGACCGGCCAGCCCTGCAGCTACCTGAACAAGGGCCTGCCCACCGAGTGCCTGTCACCGCACTACTCCGACGTAGGCCGGCTCACCGTCCTGCCGGGAGCTGGTAACTCATCAGCGAGTTCGCTCGAGCCGAGCGTCCAACCCGGGTCGAGCGCTCAACCCGGATCGAGTGGCAGTGCGGCCTCCACGACGCCGCAGGCGATGAACGGCCCCGGTCGCTTCACCGCCACCGGCGGCGGGCAGGTCGATGTCGGGTCGGGTGGTCAGGTCGTCTCGAACCCGCCCTTCAACCTCGATGTCCGCCACGGAATGATGCACGTGCAGGAGGACCTGGTCAGCTTCCACTGTCCGGCCTGGACGCAGCCCTATTCGCCCGAGACGACCCTGGCCGACTGGATCGGCGTGCGCTGCCGTACCGTGACCACCCCCCAGGCTGGCGCCCTCGTGATGGGCACGGAGTTCAGCGTCACGGTCTCTGACTCGGAGACCATCTTCTGGGTCTTCGAGGGCCAGATCGAGGTCTCCGACCTGTTCCACCGGGGCGCGGTCCTGCTCGGTCCAGGCCAGACCACCACCGTGCTCACTGGCGGGACCCCCAGCGCGCCCGTCGCCTTTGACGCGAGCGATGCCTCCCTGCGATGGTGGACCGGACCCAGTGATACCGAGGTCGCGGCGATCGTCCTAGTCTTCGTCAGCCTGTTCTTTCTCGCTTATTTCCTGCCCGTCATCGTGGTTCTGGTCCGCCGTCCTCGGCGCTGGCGGCTGGTCGGGCTAATCGACCTCCTCACCGCCTGGACAGTAATTGGCTGGATCGTGGCTCTCGTGCTCGCCTTTGCCCTGCCCCGTCCAGGTTCGCCTGCCACCGGGCCACCGGCGCTTTCGCCTGATGGAAGGTGGTGGTGGGATGGGCAGGTCTGGCGACCCATGCCCCTGCAGCCACCCGCCGCGGGCGCTCATCCGACGGCACCCTCGCCAATGCGGCGGTGACATCCTCCGGGGTTGACGACGTCCGGCACTTGCCGCTATCCGTCAGGCACGCCGATGCTCGCGCTCGGCCCGGAGGCCACTTGGCGAACAGGTTGACGGTGATACAGATGCTGTTGAGAGCCAGAATCGTTAGGGGGATCGCGTGCGCCTTCGCGCTCACGGCAGTGCTCGGCTGCACGCCCCAACCCGCGCTCCAGTTCTCGCCCGCGACCCTGCGCGACGCCAAGGTCGGCTCACCCTACGCTGCCACCATCACCGTCAGTCAGGCCGCGACGCCCGTGGCCGGCGCCTCGGTCGAGGACGGCGCGCTCCCCGCGGGCCTCGACCTCGCATTGGCCAAGGAGCCAGAAGACACGATCCAAATCTCGGGAACGCCGACCGTCGCCGGGACGTTCAGTTTCACCATTGAGGTTTGGTGCTACGGCACGAATGTCGGCGGGCAGACCGCCACCCAGGGGTACACCCTGGTGGTGAAGTGAACTAGGGGAAGTCTGGTCGGGGCGAGAGGAGTCAAACCGACCGTAGCGACCTGAATGTCCCAATCCGGCTCGAGTGTGAACTGGTTGGTTGCGAGCGTTGGGCCAAGCAGGCGAGCTGACGAGCGCCCTCACAGCCTTTGCGACTGTGGGGCTACTCCACCTCCACCCCGGCGTCCTTGAGGGCGCGCCGGAGGTCCTTCATGAGCAGGCAAAGTTGAAGGGGGTTCAACGGCGATTCCTCAAACTCCCCGACGTGGAGGTAGAACTGCTTGGCCTGTTCCGTCTCCGCGTCGATTAGGAGTGCGCGCGCGCCGATGATCTTCGACGCTGACACGACGCGCAGAAGGGCGTCGAAAACAAGGCGTCGTCCCAGCCCGCACCCTTGAGCGGTGACATCGACGCCGAGGCGGGCCAGAAGAATGACTGGGACGTCGGTCCGCCCCGCGCCCTTGAGCAGCCGTGCCGGCGCATTCGCGGGCTCGACCTTGGAGGCCGCCAGGGCGTAATACCCGACGACTCTGTTGGATTCCTCCGGCGTGACGACGTACGTCCGCGCAGTTCCGGCGGCTTCAGCGACTCGGGCACTCCGGCGCAGCCAGTCGGTCTCGGCTGGAGACCCGCAATCGAACTCCTCGACGGAGTGCTCGGCAGCGAGGGGAACGGCGGGGGCGAAGTCAGGCATCCTGGTTGGGCGGAAGCCCTTGACTACTGCGCGTCGTCCGCGCTCGACGCCTGCTCCTTGAGGAACTGGGCTAGGCGCGGCTTGCGTTGGACGGGTCTGTCGAGCATCGCTACGAACGCATTCCACTGCTCTGGCGGAAGCCGAAAGACGCGCTGTTCAGCGAGAACATCCTCGGCGCGCCGAGTTGCAGCTTCGCGGATGAAATCCGTAAGCGTCTGATCCTCAACTCGAGAAGCCTCAATAAGAAGGGTTCGTTCCTCAGCAGACACCCGGAAATGGATGCTCTCGTCTTTGGCCTTCCTTGTGGAACGCCGAGCCACCGAAGCGGCAGTCGCCGCGTACACCGTCCAAACCTCCTGCTTTGTTGGCACCGCTCGCCGCTCAAGGGCGGGTGCGGTGTGCCCACAACGTGCGCACATGATAGGCGTCGGACACGGAGTTGACAAGTGTAGGGAGCGGGACACTCCAAGGCAACGACGCCGCGTCCGCGGCGCCGGATTGCTAGCCTTTCGCCTTTGTGTCTACCAAGGCGATTCTTCCCGAACTCGACCTGTGGGGGTATGGCGTGCCGTTATCCGAGCGTCGACTCCGAAACCCACTCGCCGGAGCTGCGACCGAATAGTGGCACCCCACAGGCCGCGTGACGGCTGAATAATGGCACCACCGACACCGCGGCCCGTCGACCAGACATGCCTAGTTCAACCGCCCGCTTCCGCAACCCTACCCCCGTGTTGGCAGGACTGGGTCACCCGGGCTCCGGCCCGAGAACCTGCTCGGCAAAGCCGCGAACATGACGACGTATTCGCTCGGCAGTCCAGCCGTCTGCGGAGACGAGGTGGTCGATGAGATCGATGCGGGTCAGGGAGAGCAACGCATGCGCCGTCCAGGTCGCGCGGTCAGCGCCGACGATGTCGACGAGCAACGCGGAGAACAAGGTACGGGCGGTCCTGTAGTTCGGCGTGTCGAAGAAAGAGATGCCGTCAGGACGCTGCTCGATCTGCTCGAGGACGAGCGAAATCTGCCGGTTATTCAGTTTGAACTCGACGATGGCGTCGAGGACGGCGAGGATGCGCTCGCGCGCCGGCGTGGCCGGACCGAGCGGCGGTGGGCCCGCATTGATGGTGTCGGTGAGCGCCGTGATTCGGGTTTCAAAGACGGCGCGAAGCAGGCCGGCCCGATCGCCGAAACGGCGGAACAAGGTACCCTTGCCCACCCCGGCCGCGGCCGCGACGTCATCCATCGTGACGGTCATCGGATCGTCAACCGCCGCGAACAGTGTGCTCGCGGCGGTGAGAATCGCCTGTCGGTTTCGTGCGGCGTCAGCGCGTTCCTTGACGGCCACGGTCGCTCCTCACGTATCAAATCCGAAACTCGGCGGCGGCGAACTCGCGGAAGGAACGAGGCGACACGCCGGTCACGCGCTCCACGGTGTCGGTCGTGCGATCTTCGATGCCGGAGGCAATGGCATTATCCAATGCCGCCAGGAACTGGGCCGAGGCTGACGGGAGACCGGCAGTCTCGTAGAGCGCGCGAAGGTCGGCCACACTCACGTGGACGTGCGTGATCGTGGAGCCGCTGACGTCGGTGAGGATGGCTGCCACGTCGTCGTAGCTCAGCGCTTCGGGTCCGGTCAGGATCAGATCGGTATTCAGCGGCGTGGGCGAGAGCAGGGCTTCCACGGCGACTCGCGCGATGTCGTATGCATCCACGAAGCCGACGCGGCCGTTCCCGGTCGCGGTCGTGATGGTGGCGCTGGTGCGGATGCTCTGGGCATGCATGTGGTTGCCCGTGACGTTCTGCATGAACCAGCTCGGGCGCAGGACCGCCCATTCATCGAACATGGCCGCGATCGCCTGGTGCACAGCGCCGGTGCCCGGTCCGCCCGAGGGAATGGCAGAGTTGCTCAACAGGACCGCTCTTCGAACACCTGCTTCACGGGCCTGCTCGAGGAACGGCACCATGACGGCCTGAGGATCGGGGTCGCGGCTAGGCGGGATGAGGTACATCCGCTCCGCACCCGCGAGCGCGCCGGGGTGGGTGCTGATGTCGTACCAGTCGAATCGAACCCCGAGCGTTCCGCGCGGGCCAACCCCTGAGCGGTTGGCTGCGGTCACAGCGACCCCTTGCGCCGCGAGCTGGCGGGCTAATCGGCTTCCGGTGGTGCCGCTCGCACCGGTGACGAGAACTCGGCTGTGTGCATGGTTTAGCGCCATCGCCCTGCTCACTCCTTGGCCGGGGCCTGAAGGGCCTTCAGCGGGTTCCAGTAGTCGCGGTAGCGCGCAATCCGGCCATTGCTCGCGGTCAACACTACGACGTAGGACATCTCGTAGGGCTCGCCGGTTTGCTTGACGCAGCCGACTGCGGTCATCTCGACGATCGCGACGTCCGGATTCAGGGTCTGGTGCATCTCCAGATTGCTCAGCCTGTCGAACTGGATGCGTGAGGGAATGGCCGAGAGGTACTCGCCGAGGGCTTGCTTGCCAGCAACCTTGCCGGGCCGCCCCGGAGGGGCGAAGGGAAACTCGAAGACGACATCATCGGCACACAGCTCTATTACGGTCCGTATGTCACCGGATTGGATGGCAGGCAGCGCCTGCTCGAAGAGTTCGACGGGGGAAGGAGTCTGAGCGGTCATGTGTTCTCCACATCATTAATCGGACTGCGAGTCCGGTTGAATAATGCGGACTCGTAGTCCTATTAGCAAGTCGAGTGTCGGCGACGAGATCGTGAGCGTTTGGGATGCCCGCGTAGTGCTGGCGGCATGCTGCCGAAGGCCCGCGAGCAGCCCGTGGGGATCGAAAACCCGATTCTTGACGCAACGCCGTTGCTTTGAGTCGTCTCTGCGGGCCATTGGTCGAGCCCCTGCAGCCCGCCACAACCGCGTTTGTGACGATTGTGACGGCGGCCGTCACAGACTGGGCGATGTTCAAGTCGAGACATTCAGGTCGGGCGGTTCAGGATCGACCTCGGGCGGCAGCTGCAGATTGGTCGACCGACGCCAGGGAACCGGACCGTGGACCCGATTGGAGAGGGCTCAGAACTAGAACGTCTGTTCATGGTCGGGGCGAGAGGATTTGAACCGGCGGTTCCCAAGTGCCGGATCACGGTGCCGCAGTGGGTCGTTGAGGCTCTCGCCGGAGCCGCGTGAGGAAACCGATGCCAGCGGTCTTCCTACGCCAGATACGTCCGCGAGCATCAGCCTCGATCTAGCTCGCGGCCCCGTACGAGTTCGCCAGCAGAACGCCGCGTGGCATGACCAGGAAGCCGTTGCCGCCGTACCAGGTACCGGTGGGATCGCCGCCGGTCCAGGCGATCGACGACCAGTGCCGGCCGTCGTAGCTCAACCAGGCCTGCTTGCCGCCGTTCCTCACCGCCACGAAGTAGGTGCCGTTGGCGCCGATCACACCATCCTCGTTGTTGCCGCATGCGCCCTGACAGGTGGATGGTCCGAGCGGACCGTAGTTCGTGTCCTCGTGCCAGGTCTGGCCGCCGTCGTTCGAGTAGGCGATCCCGGTCGCGCCCGGAGCGGCGCCATAGGCGTCCGTGTGGAGGATCATCCCGTCGCGGCCGAAGTCGATGTAGTCGGCGTCGAGGCCCCCGCGCGCGCTGTAGCCACCCGCGCTCTTCGTCCACGTCTTGCCGTCACTCGACAGCCACATCTCATCAGGAGGCGAGACGCTCGAGACGAGCCTTATGCCGGTGCTGGTCGTCCCCGGCCCGGCGCTGCCCATGAGATAGAAGCGGCCGGCGTGGGTTTGCACATGGGGCGGCTCTCCGTAACCGTCCTGGGCCGAGGCAAGGCCGGGGCTCACGTTCTCAGCCGTCCAGTGCAGTCCGTCGGTCGAGAACTCTATCTGGAAGCTCCCGTACTGGCCCTTCCCGGTACCGTTCGATATCTCCACCGTCGCGACGATCCCGGCGCTGGTGCCCGCGATCGAAACCAGGCTGCCCGGGAAATCGGGCTGGCCCAGCTTCGTCCAGTTCCGGCCATCGGAGCTTGACCAAGTCGAACCCAGCATCCAGCCGTCCGCCGCGTTTCCGTCGAAGCCGATGGCAACGAGCCCGGCCGGCGCGACCGACACTCGCACCGCGTCGTCGCTGATACCGCGTACCGCGGTCCAGGTCTGTCCGTCGGCCGAGGTCCACAGACCCGGTGAGGGGTCGGCGGAGGCGGAATGCAGGGGCGATGCCGTGGCGACGTAACCGCCACTCCATTGCAGCACCTGGCCGATATCACTCAGCGGCGTCCCAGCGGAGGACCAGCTGAAGCGACTCCAGCCACTGGCGACGCCAGCCGTCGTGAAGCCTGATGCGATCATCGTGGCGCCGGGCGATCGAACCGGACCGGTGCTCGGCGAGGCAGAATCGCTGACCGACGAACCTGGCGTCGCCGACACGCTGGGCGCCGGTGTCATGGAGCAGCCCGAACTCGCCCCCGCCAGAACAGAGCCGCCCGCGCCGCCGCAAGCGGCCACCGAAGCAGACGCGCCGGGCGATCCAGACGCTGCCGGACCCGCCGGCCTCGCCGAGACCGCGAAACCCGCCAGGGCGATCGCCAGGACCACCGCGGCCGCCACTCCCAGTATGGCCAGGAAGCGCGATCTGCCGGTCACCCGGCTCGTACCAGACGATGAGGACATCTTGTCCCGCCCCGTTTCCGTGACCTCGCTGGCGTAGTCGTACAGCGAGTCCGGAACTCGAGTGTCCACCGAGGTGGAGATGCGCCGGAAGCGTTGCTCCAGATCCCGATCTTCGTAGCCGTTCATTGGCGCACCTCTCCGGCCTGCCGGTCCAGCTGCTGACGCAGCGAGCGCATCGCGTAGTGGAGCCTCGACTTGACCGTACCGAGCGGCAAACCCAACCGATCGGCGATCTGGTCGAGTGACATGTCCCGCCAGAAGCGGAGCCCAACCACGATCTGTTGATCGGGCGGGAGGTTCCGAATCAGGCGACCGAGTTCATCACGCGCGAGGGCGTCTCGGAACGGATCAGCGGAGCTGTGGCCGGCGATCGTATCGTCGAGTCGCAGGACTCGATGCTTGCCGCGACTGCGCAGTCGGTCGTGGCAGACGTTGGCGACGATCCGGTCGAACCAGGCCCCAAAGCGATCCGGATCGCGGAGCTTCGGCCAGGCGAACCAGGCCTTCTCCATCGCGTCCTGGATGGCGTCCTCGGCCTCAGCCGCATCGCCCAGGAGAAACCCAGCGAGCCGATAAGCTCCCGGCAGTTGGGCTCGGACGAGGCGGGCGAATTCGGCGGATTCTCCGGTCGCCGCCATCGCCAGCACCACCCTGCCCGCTCCTTCCCTCAACGTCATGCCACTCCCTTCCGTCCGCGTGGCCATCCAGACGGAAGCGAAGGGTCGAAAGGTTCAATCGGAGCCGAAGATAACCGACCGGCGAGGCGGGCGAGCGACGGCCGGGACGAGCGCCGAGCCAGCACGTGGGGTTGACGAGGGAGTCAGGTCATACATAGACTTGCCAAGTACCTAGAATCTCTAGGGTCGCCGAGGCGAGAGCCTTGTTGGCGCGTAGGTGGGAGGGGTCATGAGCGGATCCGCGCCACGAGGCCAGATCGTCACTCTCGTGCTGAGGGCGCTGTATCTGCGCGAGATGTGCGGCGTCGACATAGCGAATCTGCTCGTCGATCAGGGGCTCGACCTTTCCGAGGGCTCGGTCTACGCGATCCTCCGTGGCCTCGAACGTGCAGGTCTCGCAATCGGCATCTGGGTCGATGTTGGCATCGAGCAGCCTCGGCGGCGCTACTACCGCCTTACGCCGAAGGGTGAGACCGCGGCTTCGAGATCGAGCGCGCAACGCCAGAGGTTGGTTACCCCGGCGCTCCAGGTTGGAGGTACTGGGTCGTGAGCGCGTCGACTCGGTCGGGTCCGCAGCTGTCCAGGGGCGAGTTCGGGCTGCTGGTCCTCGGGCTTCTCCATCGTCGCGACATGTACGGATACGAGATAGTTGCCGAGCTTCGCCGTTCAACAGAGGGAGCGATCGATCTGCCCGAGGGGACGGTCTACCCCGCCCTGCGAAGGCTTGAGCGGGAGGGCCTTGCATCCGGCTACTGGGTAGAGGCACCTGGCGCCGCCCCCCGCCGCCGCTACTACAAGCTCACGCAGGCCGGCGAACACGCACTGGCAACTGGTATGGACGATTGGCACCGTTTCAAGGTCGCGGCCGACGCGGTGCTGGGCCAATGACCGAGATCGCTGCCGCCTCGTCCGGGTCCGAGTCCCATCTCCGCGCTCACGTCGAAGCGACTCTTGTGAGCGCTCGAGTCCCGCGGCAGGTGCGCGACGACCTCGCCGAGGAGCTCTACGGGCACCTATGGACCCGCTGGCAAGAGGCCATCGTGTCCGGGCTGGACGAGCAGGCTGCCGCAGAGTCGGCTATCCGTTCGTTCGGCAGCGCTCAACGGCTTGGCGTCGAGATGACCGCCGCATACCACTCGCGGCTCTACGCCTCGACGATAGGCGTACTCCTGCCGGCGGTCGCGGGCTCAGCAGATCGGCCTGCGGGACTCGGCAGACTTCAAGCTCTGCTTCTCGTTCCGATACTTGGCACCGTGGCCGTCGCGGCCGGCGAACTAGGATCGCTGGCGCCCGGCCGCGCAATCCTGGCCTTGATCGGAGTCGCGGCCGCAGCATCGATGAGCCTGGCTTCTTTCCTCGCCCTGGCTCGCGGCCAGCGCTGGGCGCTCCGCTACGCGCAGATCCTCTTGTTCCTCGCGCTCGCGTTCGCGGTGGATACCCTCGTGACCACGCCGGCAAACACATACCAGCTCCCCATCGCCGGCCTGCTCGGTCTCTACTGCCTTGGTCCGGCCCTCGGCGCCGACATCAAGAAATGGACGGCGGCCTCCCGACCCCTCGGAAAAGTCCTAGGCCCGCTGGTAGTCCTGACGATTGCCGCGGGCCTGAGCCTCCCTTTCGCCGCTCCGATCCTGCCGGACCCAACGCAGGTTGGCCCAGGGGACTTGGACCTGCGCCTCTCGGTGGCATGCACGCGCGACGCCGGCGGGTACGTGACTGCTCTTGACCTGACGACGCAATTCCGCTGGGACCGGCTCGATCTGCTGCCGAGCGGGGTCAAGGGCGGGCTCAAGACTCTGGTAGGCAGGAGCACCGACGGGGACGGGCTGGTGCTCGGGGTCCTTCCCGGGGCCGGCCCACACCTGTACGAGTACAACAGTGAGTGGCTGGACCCACCAAGCGACTTCTCCAGCGCGACATGGCCAGGCGGCAATGCCACCCTGGAGGAACTACGAGACAACGGTGCGGTCGTCAGCTCCTGGCAGTGGGGCGGTCCGGAGCCCCAGCTCGCCGAGACGACCGGCCGCATCTACTACGCCGATGTCGAGACCATCTCGGCGAGCCTGCTGCAGGCGGGTCACCAGTACGCGCTACGACAGCACGTACTTCCGAGTTCCATCGCGGGCGCCTCGGCCGATCGAGATCCGCTGGTCTTCATCCGATACCAGCATCTGGACAGGTTCGTCGTCGAGGCGGTGGCGACCTGTGGGCAACCCGGGATCGGAGTCCCCGTCGCGATCCCACAGGTCCAGGTGCCGACATGAACCGGTTGCCTCGCCAGGTGCTATTCGTCCTGGCCGCCGCCGAATTCGGCCTGGCGCTCGGACTCGCACCCGGAATGACTCCGGGTCGCGCGGTTGCCGTGGCCGTAAGTCTCTGCATATCTTCCGCGGCAACTCTGGCACTGATGGAGTTGTCCGCAACCGGCCTAAGGCGCCTCACGGCGTTGGTCGCGGCGTTCGCATTCGCCATCGGCCCGTTAGCTGGCAGCATCGCTGCCGGATCGAGTGACCCGACCCAGGTGCGGCCGTCGGATCTGGACCTGCAGGTCAGCTGCAGCGTGTCGGCCGATCAGCAGACGATCACCGCGCAGGTGTCCTTCGTCTGGCACAGAGTGGATCTCACCCTTCCCGGCACAAACACCGGTCCCGGATATGACGTGGTCGGCCTATACCCCCAAGCCCTCGTCGAGGAGCAGCCTTGGCTCGACATCCCGTATCCGAATCCGCCCTTGGTCAACATATCGTGGCAAACGCCCTATCCGTGGAGCCAGGATGGACCGTGGGATCTCAGCGTCGATGGCAGGCCTGATGGGGGCTTCGGCCGAAGCGCCCAGGTCTACGACGGACGCGACCTCGTCCCGAGCTTTGTGAACCCCGGGGAATACCTGTTGGACTTGCGCAGTTCGACGCTCGAAGCGGGCCACACCTACTCGGCTCAGTGGCGCTTCACATACCACCCCGACGTGTCCGCGCTCCCGGCTGACCAGTTGATCCTGATTGCCGACTACGGCCATGCCCGTCGTTTCGTGGACCAGGCCTTCGCCGAATGCGGTCCGTCCCCGAAGCCCCATCCGCAACGCTCGGAGACCTTCGTCCAGTATTAGGTCGGGCGCCCCAAAGAAAACCTGACGGGCGGAACCGCCGGGGTTGCAGGGGCGATTCTAGCAACAGGTGTTTCAGTCCCCAGGTACTTCGCATCGCACCGCCGGCCGTTGACGCTCGTTGCCTGGCGGACGGCGCTTCTCTTGCGAATGCTAGAGTCGCCGCGATGAGCGACACGCTAAGTGCCGGGGCGTACAAGTGGGAATTCAAGCCGCGATTCCGCCGCCACGCGTTCGGGTGGAGGTCGCAGCCCGCGATCGGGCGCATCAAGCAAGCACAGGCCGAGATCAAGAAGGTCGCGCGGAAGGACCCCGTGCTCGCCGCCGAGGGCGCAGTCTCCTTGATCGAGCGCCTCTCGCCCGCAATCGAGCAGGTCGACAGCTCGTCCGGCGCCATCGGCACAGCGGTGTATCACGCAATTGTCGATCTCGTCCCGGTGATTGCCGGCGCGCCTGCTGACGCGAGAGTGCGTGACGCCTGGCTGGAGAGGCTCTGGGCGGCGCACGAGGCAGACCAGATGCCGTACATCGAGGCGATCGGCGACTACTGGGGCGATCTTTGTGCGTCGGGAGAAGTGGCGTCGAGTTGGGCCGATCGACTCACCGGCATCACGCGCCTGGCCCTTAGCCCCGACCCGAACCTCCGTGGCTACTTCCACGGCACCTCGGCATGTCTGAGCGCGCTGTATCGGGCCGAGCGCTACGAGGAGATCGTCGAGCTTGTCAGCGGGGAGCGGGTCATCTGGCCATACAAACGCTGGGCCGTCAAGGCGCTCGTCGCATTGGGGCAGAAGGCAGAGGCCATCAAGTACGCCGAGTCGTGCCGCAGTCCCTGGGCGTCCGACCGCGATATCGATGCGTTGTGCGAGCAGATCCTGCTATCGAGCGGTCTCCTCGACGAGGCATACAAGCGCTACGGTCTCCATGCCCACACCGGAGCCACGTACCTTGCGACTTTCCGCGCCGTCGCGAAAGCGTACCCTCACAAGCACTCGAGCGAGATCCTCGCCGACCTGGTCGAGACAACGCCTGGCGACGAGGGTAAGTGGTTCGCCGCAGCCAAGGAAGCCGGCCTGTACGACGAAGCGCTGGAACTCGCGGGCCGTGCGCCCTGCGATCCCAAGACCCTCACCCGGGCGGCACGCGATCTCACCGCCGAACGACCGGCTTTCGCCGTGGAAGCAGGTTTACTGGCCCTCCAATGGCTCGCGGAGGGCTACGGCTACGAGATCACAGGGGCCGACGTCTGGGCTGCCTACGACTATACGATCAAAGCCGCGGAGCGGACAGACGCCGCATCCGATGTGCGTGCCCGCATCCGGGAGATCGTCACCAACACGCCTGGTGGCCTCGTTGTCCAGATCCTCGGACGGGAGCTCGGGCTGTAGAGAGCGAGCTCGTATCCACATCGACCACCCGAAGGGGCAGGCAAGCGGCCGAGAACTGAAGCCCGATCAGGTCAGCACTACTCGAATGGTCGGGGCGCGAGCCAGCCGCTCGCACTGGCGTTGAAGAAGGCCGGTTTGAGAACGTTGGCTTCCTTGGCTCCAAATCCAAGGTTTTCGGCCTAACCTTGGATTCCCAGACAGTTCGAACGCCCCCACTTAACTCGGGTGCATGGTCATTGCGTTGCTACCGAGCGGTAGCAACGCAATCTAGCCACCGATCGGTCGCAATACCTACGTGGCGTTCCCCGGATGCGAGCGACCGAGAACTGCTTGGTTCTGCGTCAGGCTGCTTCCCTCAGACGAGGTCCGCTGCGGCAACGGCCCGAGTCCCAACGAGGTAGATGTTGCTCATCCCGCCCGCCTGTGGATCTAGAAACGGCGGCGCCGACGCCGGCATTCCGGCAATCTCCTTGAGAACTCGCGAAGTGACCGCGAGTAACGAATGCAGTCGCCCCGCCAGGTCGTACGCCTCGGGGTCGTCGAAGTCATTCGCTCCGTGAAGGATTTGACGCGTCTTCCACAGGTCAGCAGCTTGGACTTCGGAAAGGCCACCGCGTTCGACCAGGAACTTCTTGAGGCTGGCGCCAGCCGTCTTCTTGGCGGTCTTCTTGCCGCAAGTCGGACAGCTGACTATGAGATGGCCGCACGGAGCCATGTATGGCACGGGAGTTCGCTCGCCGAGCTGGCCTTCGAGTATCTCCAGGCTGACCCACGCGCAGATGAAGCGGTCGGGATCGAATGGGGCTGCAAGGCTTTTCACATACCAATGAAGGGCCGCGCGAGCCCACGGCCCCGCAGCCTCGATGCTGTCGGATAGCCCCAGCGCCAGAGGCTCTGGATCTGAGCCCATGAACGAAGTCCTGACGAACTTCGGTGTTCGATATCCTGAGGGCGCCGGAAACAGCAGGTACTCTCGCTGGTCGCCGATCGCGACTGGAGGTGTGAGATCAAGTGCCTCCAGAACTTCGATTGGGATCGGTTCTTGGAATCGAAATGCCAGGTGGTCAAGCGCGGATTCAATCGCTGCCACGACCTGCTGTATCGCGGCTATCGCGTCGGGAGCCGATGCATCTACGTCAAGCCGCCAGTGCTCGCGAAGGTCGCCCGGCGATGGGAAAGCATCGGTGGATGGGGTCGGCCTGAGGAATCGGATGTCGGTCGCGTGGAAGACACAGTGCATTTCATCAGGGAGCCTTGAAAAGAACTTGAGATTGCCGGCGACGTCAGGCCGGACTCCACGCGGAACCGACAGTAGAGCCGCGATTCTCCACAAGCGGGTGTCACTTGGCGTTTCTGCGCCGGTAGCCTTCGTGTTTCCACCCGGCTCCATGGCCACTCCTCATCCTGCGAACCCTTGCTCGCCGTCCAGGTCAACTTCTAGGACTTGAGCATTGCGTCGGTCTATTTGGTGCTGGCAGCTAGCGCTCCGCAGACGCTCTTGAGATCCTCCTGATCATCGCCTCGACGGCCACCGCCGCGTCGACTACCTCAGCCACCGGAAAGCCCATGCTCTTGGCGAGTGCGCGGTACTGGTCAGGCCAAAGTGGGTAGATCGAAACCTTTGGCGGCCAGGGGTGGGTGCCTCGAATCGAGAAGACTTCGACGCATGCCTCACGGACGCTCGGCAGGTCCTTGTGTACCAGGAGTTCGTCGAGCAGGATCAGATCGACCAAATCCCGGAAGCGATCGTTGTCCTTCCCGACCTTGATCTCCGTGCACGCGTGGATCTTCTGCGCGATCTGGTAGGGCAGGGGCAGTAGCGCCACCGGCTCGACATCCGGCAACCCGAACACCGACAGCACAGGCGACCCTTTGACGTATTCGATCGTGTCGGGAGACCCGGACCGGCCTTCGGCCGTGGCGACTTCGAGGTCCACCGACCCCCAGGCATGGGTTCCGTACTCGAGTCTCAATGGGATTCGGACAGCGCCCGTGGGCCCGATGGGGACCGCCTTGCCCGGCGTGACCCGGAAGTCGCCGGAGGAGTACGACTCTGCTTCGGCCAGGACATGAGTGACGCGATCGATCGCCTGACGGAATGCCGTGTCGTAGTCCCTGGAGGCGCGCGCCTGCGGCCCAACGCGCAGCTCCATGGCGACGCCGCCTTTGAGGAGGAACAGTGGAAGGCCTTGGTCATCGACCAGCCGCCCGAGGACGGCGGAGATGACCATGAAGGAGATGCCACGCCTAAGCCGGTTGACGGCGACGCCGTCCTCGCGGGCCTTCTGCGAAATCCAGGTTTCCAACGCCTTCGCGTTGGCCGGCGGGCGAGACTTGGGGAATCCTGGCATCAGGCGCCCTGGTCCAGACGCTCAAGGATCTGCAGTCGCTGGCGAAGCTGCGCAATCTCGATCCGACGCAGGTCCTGTTTCGTCAGGAGCCCACGCTGTTTGCCCGTCTCGATCGCCTGGTCGATGAACTGCTGACCGATGTTGGTGGCGATGGCATCGAGGATGGCGCGGGTCGGGGTCGCGATCCGGAGTCCTTCGAGCCAGGTAAGGTCAGCATCTGGGAGGGCACCAAAGTGGATCTGGATCCAGGCCGGCGCCGTCCGTCGGGGTCGGTTGCGGATGTCCACGGTCACATGGACTTTCCCTGGATTGATGTCGCAAAGATGGTGGAGGTCCAGCGCCGTGTCATGTGTCAGGGCTGCCGGCGCTCGGAGCCATAGAAGCGCTTCCTGGTACTGCGCCAGTGGATCGCCGGCCAGCTGTGGGACTTGGTAGACCGCGAACCCGACGCGCGCGATGACACCTTCATGCGCCAATCGACGCAGCGCATTCTCGGTTGTTCCGACCGCGCGCGCGTCGTCGGGCGTCAGCAGCCCATGTTGATCGACTGCGCGCTCCAGGAGTCTTGGAAAGAGTTGTGCCGGCATGGCAATACCGTGCATCCTCTGACACGCATTTGTCAAGCGACCTATACACTGGTCCCAGTGCGTGTCCCTAGTGGCACGGTTCTGCCCCTTGACCGACGATGGTACGCTCGCGAGGAGACGCGCCAGCGCGTCGGCGTTGCCAGAGCAACGCCGAGCGAGCGTACCATCGGCGGGAGATGTCTCCATGCCTACGACCATTGGTCCCCCGGCCCCGCCAGACTGGCCCCCTAGGTGCCTGGCTCGCGGAAGGCAGCCCGGGCGATCGTGGCGTGGAGTCGAGCCTTTCGGCGCTCAGACTCAGCATTGAGGTCGGCGATAGCGGCGCCGATCAGCCACTGGATTGGCTCAGGAAACTGCGCCACCGTTAGCAATGAGCGCCTTTCGGTCGCATCGACATCGTCGAGAAACACCTTCAGCCGGACGTCACGGCGACTTCCTGCGTCCGTGGGCTTGAAGACGAAGACGATCTCCGACCCGCTCGGTGCGTCGAAGGTGACCGTGGCGAGGGTATCCGCCGTCCCGGCCTCGTAGAGATAGTGCCACCGTCGATCCGAGTCGAACTCGTAGTCATCAGGCCCCAAGTCGAAGTCGGCCCTCAGTCGGTCGAGTGGGGTGGCTTCTGCGAACGGCTGTCGCCGACCTTGGACGATCCCCGCATACGCATGAAACCGCCTCGCCTCCGACTCCGCGTTGATGTCCTGAAGGGCGGAAACCACGACTTGCCGCAACGGCGACTGCAACTCCGCTGCCCGGACGATTCCGCCTGGCGTCACGAGGACATCGTTGAGCCAGACGAACAAGCTCCAGCGTGCTGGTCCTCCAGGCCCGTCGAGGATGTGGATCTCCAACTCAGAACCGCCGGGGGCGGTGAAGGAGACGAAATACGAAGTCCCGTTCTTGTCCGAGTGCACGATGTAGTCGTAGTCAACGCCACTCGCTGACTGGAACGTATAGTCCGTCGTGCCGAGGCCGAAATTCGGCAGGACAGAGTCGGGGAGGCTGCCGGGGCGGAATCTGCACGAAGGACACTGCCTCGCAGAGCTGTCGACGATCGTCCGGCAGACCGGACAGGTGACTGCTGACAATGCTGCCCTCCTCGGCCAATCGGCGGCGTCGCTCTCCGAGACTATTCTCCTCCCCAGGTCGGGCCCGCGAGCGATCAACTCGGCGGCTGGGCGCGCTTCCCCAAGTATCGGGCCCATTCCAGGCCGCCATTGGATCGGTGCCACTCCACGCAAAGTGCGAAGTCCGGGGCCTGGTCGAGCCTCGCCAACAGGCCGCCTCGTCTGTGAAGCCCATGGCGGTTCGCGAAGGCAAGGTACTGGCTCAGAGTTCGGCGAACCAGCCACGCGAATTCACTGACGAGACCCTCATCAATCGAGGGGTGATTCTCGCCATGAACCGCCGCTGACCGAACCTTGTCGTACAAGAGGTATGTCTCACTGGGGTGCTCGAACCGGCCGTCGATGATGTGGCTCAGGACCATCTGCCTCAAAGAAAGCTCGTGCCCCTTTTCAGCGGCGGACTTCCTTCCGAGCAGCGCCTCAAGAGCAAAGAACAGAAACAACAGAGATATGAGCGGCTCGCTAGCAAACATGGCTCGCTCGATCCAACGTGTTGCCAGATCGGCCTGCCTGTCCACGTCGGACTCTGGCTCAAGTGGCAGCCGTGCAACAGGCTGAATCTCCGCCAGACCGACAAGTCCAATGGAGAGCCCAAGGTCATAGGCGGCTGCGGGAGCTGATTGCCAGCCGGCAATGTGGCCGCCAAACGAGTACCCATCAGCCACTGTGAAGCGCAACTGTCGATCGTGAAGATTGAGATTCTCGTGTAGGGCAATTCTCAGCAGCCGGAGTGAGTGCTCAACGTTCGCGCGCGCCCTTGCAGCCATGCGCCCCAGGTCGGTGCCTTCGATTGCCACTTCGACGACGCATCCTACCGGCGGCTGGAGGCTGAACCGTCCAAGCGCAGGCGGGACCCGTTCGTCACTCACAGGAATGAAGCGCTGGCCCAAGAACGTGACTTCGGCGGCAACGGTCAGGTATTCGACAGTTAGGTAGCACAGGCGCCGCATGGGCACCTTTCCGTACGTGGAGACGAATGCGGGTACGTTGTCGCGGCTGCTATTGGCGCTGCACTCGAAGAGGAATGCGACCGCCGCTTCGCGGACTTTGTCGCGAAGATGCTCGAACCGAGGATCTCTTGCAAGGACGTACTCAAGATCGGCGAGCGCATCGTCCTGAGCCTTGCTCAACGCGATTTCCCCGTGCTCGGGGCCGTCGGGATGGTCGAAGCGCGTAACGGTGGCATTAGGGTGAGGAGCGGCCCGAACTGAACTCTGGAGCCGGGCCAGTAGGGCTTCGGAAGCGCCTAGTCGGGCCCGTGGGGGTCAAAAACCCGGATTCATGACCTTCCGCCACCTAGAATGCGCTGAGTGACATCCACGTGTGGAGGAGACCAAGTGATATCGCGACCGATGGTGCTGAGGGCGGTGGTCATTGCGGCGGGCGTTCTTGGGCTGCTCGCCCTGATCGAAGCTGCGGGCTGGTGGGGCGCGTCGGACGTGACGATCGGTGGCTTTCGCGCTCACCTGGAGCGCGTCCTTGCGATCGCGCTGCTGATCGTTGCGGTGCTGGAATTCATCGTTGCTTGGGCCGTCTGGTCGCTTCGCTCGTGGGCCTGGCCTGTCGCGCTGATCGTGCAGATCGCGCTGATCGTTCCCGCGGTACTGCGGTTTGGCAACGCTCTCTTCCTGAACCACGTGGTCACGATCCTGCTCGCCGGCACACTGCTGGTGCTCCTTTTCACGCCTGAGCTCCGCAAAGCCCTGAGTTCGAGCAGGAGCGCTTGAGAGGTCAGCGTGTCTGGGCTGGCGGCCCGAGTCTGTGACTGCTCGGGACCCCGACTGAGCCTGGGCCCGCATCCGCGCACAGTGTCCCGTGGGGTCAGGGCGGCGGAGGTCCCACGTGGGAATGATTCGCGAATCCGGTATTGACCCCGACGGGCGCCCCAGCCTGCTCATCGCAGGCTCTGCTCGTGAAGTTGCCGAACAGGAAGTCGCCGCTGTCGCGCTGGAGGTTGACGCGCTGGAGGTTGGTGATCGCTCGCGTGCGGGATCCACCGTGCGGGTAGGCGTTACCTACCTGAATGGTCGGGGCGAGAGGAGTAACACCGACCGTAGCGACCTGAATGTCCCACTGGTACTCTCGTGCGAACTCGTCGGTGCAAGCCGCTGGTCGCTCGCTGCCGGATGAGCCTCGTCTTGCGGTCAGGCTGCGGAGCGTTCACCGACGGGTCGGCGGCGGAGGCCCGGGTTCAGCAGGGCCTGGGGCACGTACCTCTGGTCGAGCCTGCCGATGTCGGTGCCGGGCGGGACGATCTCATCGAGCCGGTCGAGGATCTCGTCGGTGAGCGCGACGTCGAAGCCGGCGACCAGGTCGTCGAGCTGTTCGATCGAGTGCGGACCAATGATCGCGCTGGTCACGCCAGGGTGGGCGATCGCGAACGCCATCGCGAGGTGCGTCATCGGCAAGCCCGCCTCCGCGGCGAGCGGAATGAGTAGCTCGACAGCATCGAGTCGCAGCTCGTCACTGAAGACCTTCATCATGGCGGCGCGGTGCAGGTCGGTTTGCTGGCCCTTCCGCGCGCGGCCGGTGAGCATTCCCTGGGCCAGCGGGCCCCACACCAGCGTGCCCAGCCCGTAGCGTTGCGTAATCGGCAGTATCTCGGCCTCGATGCCGCGGCTGACGATTGAGTAGGGCGGCTGCTCGGTGCGGAACCGTTCCAGGCCGCGCCGCTCGGCCACCCACTGGGCTTCGATGATGTCGGAGGCGGGCGTCGTGGACGACCCGATCGCACGGACTTTGCCGCTGTGGATCAGGTCCGATAGCGCGGAAAGCGTCTCTTCGATGTCGGTGGAAGCGTCCAGCCGGTGGACTTGGTAGAGGTCGATGTAGTCGGTCTGTAGGCGGCGCAGCGAGTTCTCGACCGCGGTCATGATCCAGCGCCGCGAGGTTCCCTGGTGGGAAGGATCGTCGTCTACCGGGCGGCCGAACTTGGTCGCGAGGACAACGCTGTCGCGGCGCCCTTTGAGCGCTTTGCCCACGACCACTTCGGATTCGCCGTATGCGTCGGCAGTGTCGATGAAGTTGATCCCCGCGTCCAGCGCCTTGTGGATGACGCGGATAGAGTCGTCGTGGTCCGGGTTACCGATCGAGGCGCCCAACACCATTGCGCCCAGCGCGTAGGGACTGACCTTGATGCCGGTGCGGCCGAGGGTGCGGTATTGCATGCGGCTTCTCCTGGCTTGTGGTCGAAGCGGGGGTAGGCGCTTCTCGGATGTCGTATCCTGGATGGAAGCGGAACACCTTTCCGGTAGTATACGGAATTGCTTTCCGTTTAGCAAGGAGGGAATGCGGTGGCAGGAAACACGGCGTCGACCGGGGTCGATTCGGCCGGCTCAGCGACTTCGGGCGGACCCGTCGGCGCGCCGCGTCGGCTGCGATCCGACGCGCAGCGCAACATCGACTCTCTGCTCGAGGCGGCAAAGGCCGCCTTCGGCACGTCGGGCGTGGACGCACCCGCGAAGGAGATTGCCGATCTGGCCGGCGTCGGAGTCGGAACGCTGTACCGGCACTTCCCGCAGCGCTCGGACCTGGTCGTGGCCGTGATTCAGCGCGACATCGATGCCTGTGCCGACGCGGCCTCGACACTCAGCGCCGCGAACGAGCCTGGAGTAGCACTCGCGAAGTGGCTATTCCGGTACACCGAGTTCCTCGCGACCAAACGAGGGCTGGCTGCGGCCCTGCACTCAGGCGATCCTGCGTTCGACGCCCTTCCCGGTTACTTCTTTGAGCGGCTCGGACCCGTCCTCGGGTCGCTGCTCGAAGCCGCCATAGCGAGCGGCGAGATCCGAGCCGGCATCAGCCCCAAGGACCTCCTGTACGCCGTCGCCAACCTGTCCCTGCCGGTGGCGGACGAGGGAGTCGCATACAGCCAGCGCATGGTTGCGCTCCTAATCGACGGACTGCGCTACGGCGCCGAGCTTCAGCGGTCCTGAGTTACTTGGAGGCGACAAGGACGGACCTAATTTGGGAGGCACCGAAATGAACCAGAAGAACCTCGCCGATCTTTACGGCCTCGATCCTATCCCGTGGTCGCGGGCGCTGGAGGCACTCGAGTCGGCCAAACCCAAGACCCAGACACCATTCCTTGCGACGACCCGCCCCGACGGCCGGCCGCATGTTGCGGCGGTTGGCGCAATCTGGGATAGCGGCAGGATCTACTTCGTGAGTGGCGCCGGGACTCGCAAGAGCCAGAACCTCGCCGGGAACGCCAACTGCGTGATCTCAATGTCCCTGACGGGCATCGACCTCGTCGTCGAGGGCATGGCTGAACGAGTGACGGACAACAGCACCCTCGAGCGACTCGCGAAACGGTACGCAGAGCAGGGCTGGCCGGCCACAGTCAAAGATGGGGCCTTCACATACAAATTCAGTGCGCCGAGCGCCGGGCCTCCGCCATGGGACCTCTACGCTGTCACGCCGGCCACGGTCTTCGGCGTGCTTACTGCTGAGCCGGGCGGCGCTACGCGGTGGCGCTTCGACCCCTGACTGCCGATTGGCGACACCCGCTACCTCGTGCCATCCCCAGGCCGCACTCGACGGCCTGCGTCCCCCGACCAACCCGGAGCCCACGGGACCCGAGGACGATGGCTGATGACCATCCCAAACGGACGGGTAGGCGCAACCTACCTGAATGGTCGGGGCGAGAGGACTCAAGCCACACCTCCCGACCTGAATGTCCCACTGCAACTCGAGTGCGTTCTCACCGGCAGAAAGCGGTGGCTCGAGGACGCCAGTTGACTCAGGCAGGCTCTGGAGCCGGGCCTCGAGGATGCCTATGTCTGGCTGATGGGTCCGGCTGCGAAGCGGTCGCTGCGGCCTGAGTGGCGGGGGCGCGCGCGAGCGCCGGCATAGCGTTTATGGCCCGACGTACGCGTCGTCGAGCAGCCGGAACATCTGCACGCCCGGAGCGCTGAAGTAGGTGTGGTTGCTCCCGGGATGTCGCGGACGAGATACTCGCGCCCGACCGCGTCAGCCATGCCGCCGACGCGCCACCACGTGTAGGCACCGACGGCATCAAGCAGCAGGCAGCGTTGCTACGGACGGCCGTCCCAGTTCTGACGTCGACGCTGGAAGATCAGTTTGCCGAGGGCGATCGAGTCGTCAGTCGCTGGCTTGGTTCTGGGACACACACCGGACCGCTGGGTCTTCCTACCGGAGCGGTCGCCCCGACAGGCCGAAAGATCGCCTTTGGAGAGATCCGGATCGATCGGTTCCAGAATGGCAGGATCGTCGAGCCGTGGTTCATCCCAGATCGCCTGACGCCATGGCAGCAACTCAGCCTGATTCCCCGACCCTGAGGCTCGGAGCCTGGGCTCAGTCCGCCTCGCCGGGCGCAAAGCTGCTGGGACGCCATACCAGTCGATAGGCCTTCGGATCAATCGGTCGATTCTGGCTGGTCTCGTCAGCGCCTCCCGACTCCCAGATGCCGCGAAGGATCCGGGCCGGCGCGCTAACCTTGGCCGATGGACGTCTCACCAATCGCAGTCCCGTACCATCTTGGCCGGCCCGAGGTCGGTGCCGCGCGTGGTCCCGACCGAATACTTCAGGCCGTGGACTCTCGTCGACTCGATCTGCCGCAGATACGCGTCGCCCCTTCCGCGACATTGGCCAACGAAGTGGTGGCCACGATGAACGTGGACGCGGATCTGGCCGAGCGAGTACGCCAGGAGTTGGCGAGCGGTCGGACGCCCGTCACGATTTCGGCGGATTGCATCAGCTGCCTCGGCACTCTCGGCGGGTTGACGGCCGGTGTGGATGCCAGAGCTGAACGCGTCGGTGTCGTCTGGCTCGACGCCCACGGCGACTTCAACACGGCGGCGAGTTCGCCCACCGGATACCTCGACGGCATGGCGCTGGCTGCGGCGGTGGGGCGGGAGTGGGGGACGGTCGCGGCGTGCATCCCCGGTTTCCGGCCGCTCGATCCGGCGAACGTTATCCACCTCGGCGGGCGGGATTTCGACCTGGGAGAGGCCGAGCGCCTCGAGGAGGCGGACGTGCTCATTATTCGTCCCTCGGAGCTGACGACCGTGACCGCAAAGCTGGACAGTGCCTTCGGTTCGCTGGCCGGCCGGGTGGACGCCGTGTACCTGCACCTTGACCTGGATGTCCTCGACCCGTCAGCCGGGATCGCCAACGCCTACGCGGCGGCCGGAGGTCTCAGCGTCGAAGAGCTGATGGCTGTGCTTCGCGCATGTCTGGCGAAACTGCCCGTACGCGCCTTGGCGCTGACGGCTTACGACCCAGATTTCGATCCGGCAGGCACGGTTGCGGAAGTTGCCGCGGTTTTGATCGAGTTGCTCGCCGCTGCGCCGGCGTAGCCGAGGCGGTATTCGAGCACGGCGGTCTATTCGAGTGGTGCAAACCCGCCGCCCAGGGTATGGCTGGCACCTACCTGAATGGTCGGGGCGAGAGGAGTTGCGCCGCGGGTAACCCGCTCATCGGGGATCTGGATCCCGCGTCTCTACAGGGGCCGCGTCCTCGTGACGATGGGCGGCGCCAGGCCACCGCTGCGCTCGCTGCGCTCTGCATGACGCGCTACCTCTCGATCAGAAAATCAACGCCTAGCTCGCCGGGTACCGCCACCGCTCTCTGGGCCCGCGACCCTGCGCCACTAACGAGGGATACGATCGTGCGGCTGCGGATCCTCGTGCCGCCGGCCGCGTTGTCGTAGTTGCCGACCGACGAAGAAATGGCGCGGCTCGTGCGCGCTCGCCCACGCTCCTGCGGGCGTTGTTTCTCCTTCATTGTCGGCTGGACCCGGCTTATCCGACGTCACCGGCCTGCAGCTCGAGAATCTCGGCGCATGCGAGCTGGTCGTGGCGCGAACCAAGAACCGGGCCGGGACGGCTCGTGCTCCTGACAACCAGGGTGGGCCGACCCCTGGCGTCGTTTGTTCGTCACTATGTCTCAACCCTGCGCCCTTGGTCAGATCGGGGCGGCCGAGGACGTATGCTTCGGATGCGGAGGGCGGCTCAGTCGCTCTACCGTTGCCGTCCATCAGGGCCCTATAGTCGGTCGACGCGGATTGGCGCCCTCAGGTCTCGCGACCACGTTCAGCGAACCTGCCATAAGGGACCATCCTGGCCAATATCCGGGAACCCAAGGCCGGGGTGCGGACATTGGATTAGTAGGGGGCGAAATGGCCACCACAGAGCGGAGGACGGCGATAGAGAACGAGACTGGTGCTCAGATCGAGTTTCTCTCAGTGGACCATCGGTATCGTGAGGATGTCGACCTGGTCACTCGGGTCAGGTCCGATGATCAACAGGCGTTCGCACAGCTATACGATCGGCACGTGGACGCTGTCCATAGACATTGCTTTCGCCTCACCGGATCGGCCGCTACAGCCGAAGACCTCACGGCTATGGTGTTCCTGGAGGCTTGGCGCAGACGAGACGGCTACCGCCTTGTCGACGGTTCGGCGGCACCATGGCTCCACGGCATTGCCTACAACCTGATTCGAAACTACAGGCGGGCCTCGCGAAGATACCGCTCGGCTGTCAGTCGGCTGGACGCTTCGCGATCCGTCTCAGATCAGACGGACGAAATCGTAGACAGGGTTTCTGCTGAAGAGATCATCCACCGATTGCTGCCGACCATTGGGGCACTACCAAGACAGCAACGCGAAGCCATCGAGCTCTGCTATGCATCCGGGATGACTGCTGAAGAGGCCGCAGAGTACCTAAGGGTGCCGATCGGCACGATCAAGTCGCGACTCTCGAGGGGACTCTCGAGGCTGCGGGCACGGCTGAAAGTCGAAGTCCGGAGAGAGGATGAATCATGAACGATGAAGAGGGTATCTATCCACCCACTCCAGAATTGGAATCAGATCGTCGCGCGGCAATACGCTCAACGGTACTTGCCGCAGTTACCTCAGATGAGCGCCACGGCCGGCAATGGTTTGCAATGAGCCGAGGCAGATTCGCGGTTGCAATCCCAATTGCCGCGCTGCTCGCAGTGGTGTCAATGACCAATCCATTTGGGCCGGCGGCCGCACCCACGTGGGCGGCCGTTCCAGATGCGGTAGATGCCGCTACCAAGGCGCAACTCGGCAGCCAGTGTGCGTCGGCAATCGCCGATGCGCACTTCCCGATTTCGATCGCGTCTGCAACGCCTGTACTCGCGGAGAGACGCGGATCGTCGAGCGCCGTGCTCCTGATCTCCCCAACTCAGGTGCAGGAGTGCGTTGTCGACAAGCGGGGCGAACTAGACTCTCTTGGCGTGTACGACGTCAAGCCGTTGGCGGCGTCGGACGAGGGGGTCGTGGACGGTCTGTCCGGCAGCAGCCAAGGCGGGATACCTCTTCGGGTCATCTTCGGTCGAATCCAGCCTATCTACGGCAAAGTCTCGGTCACGACGGCAGACGGGTTAGCCGTAACTGCGTCGGTTGTCGTCGTCGGATCCACTGGGTACTTCCTTGCCTGGTGGCCTTCAAATGCAGACCCTCGAACAGTCGGGGTCTCCAATCCGGCCGATGGCGTAGCGCACCAGCTTGAAGTTCCGCTGCCCAGTCCGGTCGTGCCCACGCATCGGTAGACTGAAGGCTTGATGCAGTAATGGAAGTTGTAACCACGCCGCGGCAACCGTGGCCCTGCACCGCTCCATCCGCGGGCAGCAGTGGCCACACGACCGCTCGGCGCACTGATACGGCGTAGCCACTCCCTGCCCGATCGATCCAGGAGCCTGGCCGGGGCGGAGGGCCGCCCGGCGGGCCGGACAGGCGGAGTCGGGCGGAACTCCGCCCCCTTGTGCTCAACGCACCGGCTGGGATCCGCTATCGAACCAGGCCTGG
>PLOC01000033.1 GCA_003141955.1 Chloroflexota bacterium | reverse complement strand
AGCGCCAGGACTCTTGGCACCGATTGAAAGCCGAGTCTCATTCCTCACCCCCTACCAAGGCGCCTCGTCCCATCCTCGCGGTTCTCAGCGGCGCCGACAAGTGCCCTCGGTCGGCATGGTATGACGCTGGGTCTCGTGTGAATAGGCCGAGCTTGAGACTCCGGAGTCAATCTCCTCGCCCCGACCCGATGCGACAGCTCGCCAGCGTGGGCCAGTGTGCTGTCATCAGAGCTCACCAACGATCGGAACCGCGCCCGCCTTCGATTCATGCGCCGGGTGACTGGTATCCACGTTCGACGCGAATGGGGGAGCCGGTGGCCACGCTCCCATGCTCAACCGGGACGAATCCGAGCGTGAATCGGCCCGCTGGTCCGTGGAACATGGCCAGCGGTGGCCGCGTGCAGGAGCCGGAACCTGGAGAACAGTCGCGGCGTGAATGGATCGCAAGTCGAGGCGCGGGAGGCGACCTTCGGCGCCGCTATCTCCCCTCCCCCGCCTGTCTTACGCCGTCTGGCCGCGCTCCTCGAGAAGCTTCTGGTAGTTCGTCTCGTCGAAGCCCTCGTCCACCTGCGTCTTGGTCAGCAGGAGCGGCAGGAGGCCCTCGCGGATCGTCTCCTCGGTGATGATGCACTTGCGTATCTCACCGTGATCCGGCACGTCGTACATCACCTCGAGCAGCGACTCCTCGACGATCGAGCGCAGGGCGCGGGCCCCAGTCTTGCGGGTGATCGCGAGCTCCGCGGCTGCCGTCAGCGCCCCTTCGGTGAAGACCAAGTCCACCTTGTCGAGTGAGAGGAACTTCTGGAACTGTCGCGTGATCGCGTTCTTGGGCTCCGTCAGGACGCGGACAAGGTCATCCGCGGTAAGCGACGAGAGCGTCACCACCACGGGCAGCCGGCCGACGAACTCGGGGATCAGGCCGTACTTGAGGAGGTCCTCGGGCATGAGCCGCTCGAGGATTCGCTCGCGGTCGATCTCCGCCATGTGGTTCTCGGCCCCGAAGCCCATGGAGCGCTTCCCGACCCGCTCCTCGACCAGCTTCTCGAGCCCGTCGAAGGCCCCGCCGCAGATGAACAGGATGTTCGTCGTGTCGATCTGGATGAAGTCCTGGTGAGGGTGCTTGCGGCCGCCCTGCGGCGGCACGTTGGCGAGCGTCCCCTCGAGGATCTTGAGGAGTGCCTGCTGGACGCCCTCGCCCGAGACGTCGCGGGTGATCGAGGGGTTGTCCGCCTTGCGGGCGATCTTGTCGATCTCGTCGATGTAGATGATGCCGCGCTGGGCCCGGGAAACGTCGAAATCGGCGGCCTGGATGAGGCGCAACAGGATGTTCTCGACGTCCTCGCCAACGTAGCCGGCCTCGGTCAGCGACGTGGCGTCGGCGATGCAGAAGGGCACGTCCAGGATCTTGGCCAGGGTCTGGGCCAGCAGCGTCTTGCCGGAGCCCGTGGGCCCGACGAGCAGGACGTTCGACTTCTGGAGTTCGACGTCGTCGATCTGGTGGCCGGCGTTGACCCGCTTGTAGTGGTTGTGCACGGCCACGGAGAGGACCTTCTTGGCCTTCTCCTGGCTGATGACGTACTGGTCCAGGGCGAGCTTGATGCCGCGCGGGTTGGGCAGCTTGGCGATCTGCGGCTTGGCGCGCGGCGACTCGAGCATCTCCTCTTCGATGATTTCCTGGCAGAGGTTGATGCACTCGTCGCAGATGTAGACGCCCTGGCCCGCAATGAGCTTGCGAACCTGCTCCTGGCTCTTGCCGCAGAAGCTGCAGCGATATGGAACCTTGGGGCCGCTCTTGGTGGTCGTCACGCCCTGGACCCGTCCTTTGCGACTGAGCTCTATCCCCGGTCGAGTTCGGCCTCGGGAGGCTGCTGGCCTCCGTCGGCCTTGTCGACTCCGTCGGCACCGTCCGCCGGCTGGCTCAGTGCGGCCAGCGGATTTCCCGTGGCGGAGTAGACGGCATCGATGATGCCATACTCCTTCGCCTCCGTTGGGGACATGAAGTAGTCCCTTGAGGTATCGGCAACGATCTTCTCGATGGGTTGTCCACAATGGTGACTAAGAATCTCGTGATTTGTGTTGACCAGAGTCTCCATCTCCTTGACCTGGATCATCACGTCCGGGGTGTTGCCACGGAAGCCGCCGGACCCCTGGTGGATCATGATCCGGCTGTGCGGCAGGGCAAAGCGCTTGGCGGGCGCGCCCGCGGCAAGCAGCACGGCCGCCATGCTGGCCGCCATACCGATGCAGATCGTGCTCACGGGGGCGCGGACGTACTGCATCGTGTCGTAGATGGCCAGGCCGCTGGTGATGACCCCGCCGGGCGAGTTGATGTAGAGGCTGATGTCCCGCTCCGGATCCTCGGCGTCGAGAAAGAGCAGCTGGGCGATGACCAGGTTAGCGACGTTGTCCTCGATCGTGTCGCCCAGGAAGATGATCCGCTCGCGCAGCAGGCGCGAGTAGATGTCGTAGGCACGCTCGCCACGGCTCGAGGTTTCGATCACCATTGGCACGAGCATCGGATCGTCTCCTCTTCGCTGGGTCGCGCTCAGGCGCCGGGCGCGCTGGCGGCCGGCGGCGTCAGGCTGACAGGTTCGGTCATTCCGGCCGGCGCGGCAGCCTCGGCCGGCCGAGTCTCGACGGTCGAGCCTGGCCCGGCATCCTCGATGTGCCGCAGGCGCGGCGCCTCGGGGTGGGCGGCGAGCCACTCGTCCACAAGCTGCTCCACGGTCCGCGACCGCCTCAACGTGCTCCTGATGTAGTTTCGGCCGCGTTCGCTCTCGAAGTACTGGACCAGGCTGCGGTCGTTCGCATATCGAGCCCGGGCCTGAGCGACCTCGGCCTCGATGTCGGCGTCGGGGACCTCCACGCCCTTGACTTTGGCGATCTCGGAGAGAGCCAGCAGGCTCCTCGCCCGCGTGAAGGCCTGCGGGCGGAGCTGCTCGCGCATCTCCTCCTCAGTCTTGCCCGTCGCCTTGAGATACGCCTCTTCGGTGATGCCCTGGCGGGCCATGGCGGAGCGCATCTCGTCGCGCATGACCTCGACCTCCTGGTCGACCAGGATGTCCGGCAGGTCGATCGTGGCGTTGAGGGCGGCGTAGTCGACGATCCGGTCGGCGAACTGGTGGCGGGCCCGATCGAGGGCGTTCTCCTCGAGGCGCTTGCGCAGCTCGGCCTTGAGGTGGGCCAGGTCCTCGAATCGCCCTATGGATCGGGCGAACTCGTCGTTGGCCTCGGGTGCGACCTTGCCGCGCAGCTCCTTCAGCTTCACGTTGAAGTGCATGTGGGCGCCGCGCATCGTCGCGACAGGGAATTCCTCGGGAATGTCGATGTCGAACTCGCGCTCCTCGCCCTTGGACATCCCCACGATGTGGTCTTCGAAACCCGGGTACAGCCGGTTCTCGCCCAGGACGAGGGGCATCTGATCCGACGACCCGCCGATGAACTTGGCGCCGTTGCGCAGACCGTCGAACGACACGATCGCAAAGTCACCGTTCGCGGCGGCGCGGCCTTCCACCGGCTCCAGGTGGGCCTCGCTGTCGCGCAGTTCGTCCACCACCTTCTCGACCATCGTCTCGTCGACGGCCTCGACCTCGGGCTTGAACGGGAAGTTCTCGAAGTCGCCGAGCTTGATCTCCGGCCGGACCTGCAGGGTCGCCTTGAAGATGACCGGCTTGCCCTCCTCGGCCTGGGTGACCTCGACCTCGGGAGAAGCCAGCGGCACGATCTCCTGCTCGCGCACGGCCTCGCGCACGGCATTCTCGACGAGGAGATCGACGGCTTCTTCCATGACCGTCGGGGCACCGACCACTCGCTCGACGACGGCCCGCGGCGCCTTGCCGGGCCGGAATCCCGAGATGCGGTGCTGTTGCGAAAGGCGGCGAGCGGCGTCGTCCAGCGAGCGGGTCAAGCGCTCGGCCGGGAGCTCGAACTCCATCTGGAGGCGGGACTTGGGAAGGGGGGTGTTGGTCGTCTGCATCGCGGGCGATTATAGGGGCCGCGGCGGAGCGCGGCGGGGAGCGGAGGTCGGGCTCCGGAGCCGGTGGTACGGCGACCCGATGCCCGCCGGATCAGCGGTCCTTCTCTTTGACCCAGCCCACGTGCTTGCGCAGGAGCCCGACCATGCCCAGCTGGAACTGGCGCTCGTCGGTGTGCTCCGGGAGAGCGCCGAGCTCGCCCGCGCTGAGGGACACGTCGACGTGCGAGGCCGTCAAGGCGGCCACGTCATCGGCAGGCACGAAGACGCGTCGCCCCTTCGACTTGAGCTGCACCACGATGCCGTGGAAGATGTCCTCTTCGTGGGAGCCCAGGAGGTCGTAGACGGTACCGACCTGCTCGCCGTCCGACCGCACCGGGGTGTTTTCCGGCACGGCGCGCCAGGCGATCGGCTGGTCCGTGTCGTCGCTGGCTTCGGACTTGGGTGTCGTGTCCATCGTTGCTCCTCCTGGCTTTTCAGGCCGCCCTCACGCGGAGGGCGAGCTCGCGGGCAAGCTTGGGGACGGGCTCGGGTATGGGCCCGCCGACGAGCTCGGGGATGGGCTCGCGGACGAACCGACCATGCGGGCGCCGATGATGCTACAAATGTGGCGGACGATCCTGAAACCCTCCCCGTACGTTTTGTCGTCCATCGTGTAGACGGCAAGAATGTATGTCTCCGGGCCGATGGTGACGATCCCCGACGAGTTCATGACGTATAGGTTGTCCGGTCCCAGGACCCAGCCGTCCTTCAGCGCGATCGTCGCCCCGGCGGGGCTGCTGTCGCCGACCCCGACCCGCTGGTCGGCCTGGATGTGCTCCATGAGCTTGAGCGCCAGGGCGCGATCTTTCGCGTTCAGGACCTTTCCTGCATGCAGCAGCTCCAGCAGCGAGACCATCGCCGCGGGTGTGATCGTGCTATAGCCCCACCAGCCGACGGGATTGACATGCGGGGTCAGACCTGAGATTCCCACCTTCTTCATGAAGGCGTTTAGCCCGGTCCGGTAGCCGATCTCCTTGTACAGCGCCGACGCGGAACTGTTGTTCGAGTTCTCGATCATGGTCGTCAGCAGCGACAGTTCGGTGGCGTTGGGCCGCCTGCCCTTCGCCTCGAGCTGAGTCAGCAAAGTCAGCATTATCGGCACCTTGATCGAACTCGCGACGACATAGGGGAGGTCCGCGTTGTAGGTGTAGGTCACGCCGCGGGTGACATCGAGCAGCTCGACTCCCACCCGCTTGCCGTAGTCGGTGAGGTAGTCGGCCAGGCCTGTGTCCAGCGCGTCGAAGCTCGCCATGGCGCCGCCCGATGGCTGGATCATCGTCAGCGCCGACCCTGGCAGCCAGCCGGTCCCCTGCCGGCCCGGCGTCTGCCAGGTGGCCTGGTACCAGACCTGGCCATCGACCGTGGCGGACTTCAAAGTCAGCGCTAGCGGGAAGTTCGCCCCGAGATGGACCTGGGCGGCGCCGTCGTCACTTGCCGTCGCGTACAAGGCCACCGACCCGCTCGTCCAGGCGTTCTGCGGCGTGGGCGACGGGCTGGGCGAGGGCGCGGGCGACGGGGTCGGCGACCCGGGCGACTGAGTCGTGGAGATGGTGGGGCTGACCGACCTCGAATCGGACGATGCCGGCGGAGTCGAGCCGCCTCCGCAACCCAACACCGCACATGCCAGAAGGCCCACGAGAAGGCGACGAGTGGCCACAGTGCGACACCTCTGGACGAGCCGGACCACGACTCGACCGACTGCCGTCGATCGGCAAGCGCCCCAGATCATAGTCGCCCGCAACGGTCGGGACCTTCCATGCGACAATCCGGGCATGACACACATGCGTCGATCCCCGCTGGCGGTGCTCGCCCTGGTCGCCCTCGTCTCAGCTTGCGGCTCCAACCCGCCGAGCCCGCCGCCCAGCCAGGCCCCCAGCCCGACTTCGGTCGCGTCGCCGTCGGCCATGCCGACCCCTGTGCCGACCCCCTCGCCGACGCTGGAGCCCACGCCGGAGCCGTCCGTCCCGATCGTCCCGGTCGCGGACTTCCGGACGATCGCGACATCGATCGATCAGGCCGGCGTCGCGGCCATCCTGGCCGGCACGAACAAGCAGTTCACCACGCTCGAGCTGGTGAGCGCCGACGCGGACAGCATCATGACGGCGCTCGGCCTGGCCCAGCCGTCGGTCGCGAGCCGTCTCGTGCTCGCGCCGACCGCCGCCGCCCTCGAGGCCGACCTCGACACGAAGGCGGCCCGCCTGGGCATCGTCCGCGCCACCGACGTAGGACCGAGCGTGCGAGCGCTGGGTTGGGGAAACGTCTCGCTCTTCGGGGTGGCCCGGGTCAAGAGCCTGGCCGATTGGCCGTTGCAGGCCAGCCTGCCGGCGGCCGCCGGCACGGCGCCATTCGATCCGTCGACGACCTGGACGATCGTCGCAGGCGGCGACGTGATGTTCGACCGGGGCGTGTACAAGGTGGTCAAGCTCGAAGGCAAGGGCGTCGATTACCCGTTCTCCGGCGGGACCGCCACGATCACCAGCCGCTACTGCTGCTCATCGTGGGACTGGGTGATGCCCCGCACCAAGACTGACGACACGACCCAGGACGTCCGCGCCCTGACATCGGGAGCCGACCTGTCACTGGTGAACCTGGAGGGTCCGGCCCCGAACAACGCCTCGTACCACGCCACGGGAATGACCTTCAACTTCAATCAGGCGCTTCTTGCCGGGCTCCAGTACGCCGGCATCGATTGGGTCTCCCTGGCAAACAACCACATCCTCAACGCCGGCAGGCAGGGCGTCGTCCAGACGGTCCAGGCACTGGACAAGCTCGGGATCGCCCACAGCGGCGCCGGCGCGAACATCGCGGCGGCGCGGGCTCCGGCCATCTTCACCATCGATGGCGTGAAAGTCGCGGTCCTGGCCTACGACGCGATCTCACCCGGCGAGGCCGCGGGTCCGAACACGCCGGGAACCGCCGAACTCTCCGCGGGCACCGCTCCAGCCGACATCAAGGCCGCCAGGGCAGCCGGCGCACAGGTCGTCATCGTCTACCCACACTGGGGGGTCGAATACACCACCGGACCCACTGCGGCCCAGAAGAAGTGGGCGCACGCGATGATCGACGCCGGCGCGGACATCATCATCGGCAACCATCCCCACTGGGCCGGGGCGATGGAGATATACAAGGGCAAGCCGATCTGGTACGCGCTCGGCAATTTCGTTTTCGACCAGACGTGGTCGGAGCAGACCGAAGAGGGACTCGTGCTCGAGCTGACGTTCAGCGGCTCGACCCTGGTTCAGGCCTGGACGCACCCCACGATCATCCTCGGCGGCGCCCAGCCCAACCTGCTCGATCCGGTCAGCGGCCAGGCCGTCATGAACCGCGTCTACGCCGCCTCCAAGAAGACGCTGTCCTGGTAGCCCGGCCCGGCGCGTAGGGACGCGCCCCGCCTGACAGAAAGACGGCCGAGGGGCGCGACACGTACAGGGTGGTGGGCGAGGTCGGGGTCGAACCGACACGCCGCTTACGCGGCACCAGCTCCTAAGGCTGGCGCGTCTGCCATTCCGCCACTCGCCCGTGGCCCAAGAGTCTAGCGGGGGCGCCGAGGCGCCGCGACGCGGCGCGGAGCGTGATCAGCGCGGGCGGAGCCGGTTGCGGCGCGTGCCGGGCCGCCGTCCCACGGGCGCCGGCGTGGCCTTCCCGGGCCCTGAGGCCGCCTCGTCGGAATGCTCGGCCTTGCGCTTCTCGCGCCGAGCCCGAATCCGGTCCCTGGCCGCCGCGAAGCCGCCGGCGTCGGGGCTCAACAGCTCCCTGGCCAGCCGCTTGCCAGCCTCGGCGGTTACCGGGCGGAGGATGTTGCCGCCCAGCTCGGAGATCGTGCCCTTCAGATCGCGCGCCTCTCGCTCGGGGCGGCTCTTGTCCAGGTAGGCGCCGAACTCGTGCTCGAGCAGACCGCGGACCTGCTCGCCGTCTTCGCCGAGCGAGCGCAGCGCCTTGTCGATCTGCTTTGGCAGCATCGACTTGGGCAGATCCGCCCTGGAACCGAGTACTGCCCGCCGAATCGCGCGATAGGTTCGCTTGGGCCCGCCCAAGACAAAGAACGCCGCACCGGCGGCGACCGCGACCGTCTTGCCCGGCGCCCGCCGGATCTTGGCGGGGATGTCGACCGCCGCGCGGCCGGCCGCCTCGAGCCCTATGACCTCTTCCAGCAGGAGCTGGCGGCGGGCTACGACTTCCGCCCGAGCGGCATCTGTGCGCGCACCCACTCGATGGTCTCCTTGGTGGTTTCGATGGACTGGTTCGGCAGCAGGCGGTTCTTGAGCTCCTCGAAGTCGGCCTTCCGCAGCACGAGGATGGCGGCCAGGATCGGGTACACGATCAGGAAGACAGCCAGGGCGACGGCGATCGCGATCCCCCAGCTCATCGGCACGCCCAGCAGCGCGCCGAGCAGGCCGCCGGTGACGGCGCCTGCGATCGCGATGCCAACCGCCGCACCGACGCGGTTCAGGACCCCACTCCCCACGGCAAGCCCCACGATCGCGCCCACGACCCCGAGCAGGACCGCCAGGACGATCACGCCGGCGGCGGTTGGGCGATCGGCGGCCGAAACAGCATGGCCGTCGAACCATGTCAGCCCGCCGAAGAAGGTGCTGCCGACCCAGCCGAGCGCGCGGCTGGTCAACTGCAGCCACAGGACCAGGCCCACGACGACGGCCACCACGAGCCCGACGAAGAACGCGAGCCCGAGGCGGGGCGCGGCATGGGGGATGATCAGCATGACGAGGGTGACGGCGATGGCGATCAGCAGCGTGGAGCCGTGGAGCGCGCCCCAGCCGATCGAGCCGAAGACCCACTCGTCGAGCCACAGGATCGACCCGACGAACGCCACTATGCCGGCCAGGAACAGGCACGCCAGGGCAGCGCCGGCGAGGGCGACCGCGCGCTTGATCTCGGCCATGATCTCGAACAGCTCGGTCGAGAGGAGCTTGAAATGGGCCGAGATGAGGCCGAGCAGGGCATTTCGCGTTCGCCCGAACTGCTCGCCCAGGCTCCGCGGCGGCGAGCTCGCGCTCTTGCCAGGGCTCGCGCTCCGACCAGAGTCCGCGCTCTTGCCGGTTGCCGGTGACTGATCGGATGAGGAGGGCCGGTCGGCCAAGGGACCTCCTGGGGTTAGGGGTAAAAGAGCATGGCGATCATAGCAGCGGGAGGGGCCGCTTCGGCAATCCCGGCGCGGAGAATGTGGGCCGGCGGCAGAACCTAGCGGCCGAATTGGCGGTTCGAGACGAACCGGGGCGAACCGACTACCCTCCCGCTATGCCCGAACCGAAGCCGCCGAAGCCGCCCAAGCTCGAAGCCGCGACTGCTGCGCGCCCGCTGCGGACGGCCGTGCTCCTCGCGGTGGGCACCGAGCTCACCGTGGGCGAGACCCGAGACACCAACAGCGGCGATCTGGCGCGGTCGCTGGCGGAGCGCGGCGTGGAAGTCGAGTGGGTCGTGGCGCTGCCCGATCGCCTGGCGACCGTCGTCGACGCGCTTCGGAACGCGCTGGCCGCGGCCGATTTCGCCGTCACGACCGGCGGTCTCGGCCCCACGCCCGACGATCTGACCCGTGAGGCGATCGCCGCCGTCGTCGGGGAGCGGCCGGCGGTTGACCCGGAGCTGGAGCGCTGGCTGCGCCACCTGTTCGAGCGGCGCGGCATCGCCTACCACGGAGGGAACTCCAAGCAGGCGTGGCTCATCCCCTCGGCGACCGCGATCCCCAACGAGCGCGGCACCGCGCCGGGGTGGTGGGTCGATCGGCCCGACGGGCGCGTGATCGTGGCGCTGCCGGGGCCTCCGGCCGAGATGCGACCGATGTGGGAGGGCTGGGTGCTCCCCCACCTGGCGGCGCGCGGCCTGGGGCAGGACCGCGTCACGCGGACGTATCGCCTGGCGGGCATCGGCGAGTCGGCGGTGGCAGCGCTGCTGGGAGAGCGGCTGCTCCGCGCCGAGAACCCGGTCGTGGCCACGTACGCGCGGTCGGACGCGGTGGACGTGCGCATCTCCGCCCGCGCCGACGCGGGGCGCTCGCCGGAGCAGCTCGTCGAGGAAGCCGCGGCCCTCGTGCTGGCCGCCGTCGGCACGTACGTGTGGGGCCGCGACGCCGACACGTGGCCCGGCGTCCTGGGCCGCGAGCTGGCGGCGCGCGGGTGGACGGCGGCGCTCGTCGAGGCGGGCACGGGCGGCGCCACCATGCGCCTCCTCGGCGACGCCCCGTGGCTGGTGTCGTCGCGCCTCCTCGCGCCAGCCGAGGCCGACGCCCCGATCGCCGCCCTGGCCGAGCAGGCCCGGAATTCTGCCGCCGCGACCGTCGGCCTGGCGGTGCGGGCGGTCGAGTCGGGCGAGGACACCCGGGTCGATGTCGCGGTCAGCGGCCCCTGGGGGGCCCGTGAGGCGGGCCAGACGGCATTCCTGGGCGGCACAGAGGGCCGTCGCCGGGCCGGGGTCGCGGCGGCCGCGTTCCTCCATGCCGCGGTTCGGGACGAGCCGCCCGCCGGCGAGGATCGGTCCCGTTAGGCCTGCGCAGGAAGGCCGCTTCTGGCGGACAATACGCACCAGGGGTCGTCGCCGGGCCCGAAGCTGGAGCGGAGCATGAACACCAAGGAGAGGATCGAGGCGGCCGAGCTCGCCCTACTGCCGCTGTTCGAAGGGTGGACAGAGGCCGATCTTGCGCCCCTTGCCGCGGCATCCTGCCGGCGCCGCCTGAACGACGGCGAAACCCTGGTCGAGATGGGCGACCCGATTTCCGAGATCCACTGGCTGGAGAGCGGCCAGCTGGCCCTGCGCGTCCGCCACGACGGGCGCTGGGTCCTGGTTTCGACGCTCCACACGGGCGACCTGCTCGGCTGGTCGGCGCTGCGCGAGGACCCGACGGCCCTGTCCACCGCCCGAGCAATCGGCCCGGCGGTGATGCTCTCGATTTCGGCCTCAGGATTGCTCGGCCTGCTAGTGGGCGGCTCGTCCAAGTCTCAGCTGCTGCTGCGCCGGCTTTTCGGAATCGCGACACAGCACCTGGACGAGAGCCGTGCGCAGCTGCTCCAGCTGGGGCGCGAGGGGGTCATCTCCGCAGGCTAGCGGCGCGAAGCGCGGAGCAAGGCGTCGAGATCCGGGATGACGATCGTCTCGCGGTCCATGCGCAGCAACCCCTTGTCGACGAACTCGCCCAGGAGCTTGTTCACGCTCTGGCGCGTGGCCCCTATCATCGCGGCCAGGTCGCTCTGCGTCAGCGGAGCGTCCAGTCGTATCGAGCCGGCGGCGTCGCGCAAGCCGTGCTCCTCCGCCAGCCGCGCCAGCCGCGCCGCCAATCGGCCGGTCAGGTCGAGGAAGTGAAGCTCGGCCACGTGGGCGGTCAGGCGGCGCAGCTCGGCGGCCAGCGAACTGAGCAGCGCGTCGCGAATCGCCGGCTCCGACGCCACCAGGGCGCTGAAGCGGACGCGCGGCAGGGCGAGAGTCTCGGTCGGTTCGAGCGCTATCGCACTGGCGGAGCGGGGCGCGCCGTCCAGGAGCGCCAGCTCACCCAGGAAGTCGCCGCGCCGGATCGTCGCCAGGATCGCCTCGTCGCCTTCGTCCGAGGGCACGACGACCTTGACCGCACCGGAGGCCACGATGAAGAGCGAGTCTCCGGGATCGCCCTCGTGGAACAGCACCTCGCCCTTTCGGAAGCGCCGCCTCCGCAGGCTCTGGGCGATCGCCAGGCGCGACTCCGTTCCCAACCCGCTGAAGAGCGGGCAACGGCCCAGTGCCTCGACCGCGAAATCGTTCGTCATGGCCAAATGGTAGCGTCGGGAAAGAGCCGCGGCGCCATGTTCCATGGCACAGCCACTCAGGGCGCGACGACGCCGGAAGCGAACGCCGCATACGATTGACCGATGCAACGCCTCTCCGCGGAACGCATCATCGGAATTGCGCTTGCCCTGAGCGCAGTCGTGCTGGTGGCGGTCCTGGCGATCGGCTTCGGATCGGACATGTTCACCGGCGGCCCCTCGTCCAGTCCAACAACCGGCCACGTCGTGCAGGCCTCCGCGACTGCCACGCCGAGTGCTTCGCCGACCCTCACCGCCACGCCGAGCGCTTCGCCGTCACCTTTGCCGACGCCGGCTCCCACTCCTACGGCCGCGTCCAGCGCTCCGCCTGCGCTGCCGGCGATGCTGGCCACGATCGGCGATTCCTACACGCAGGCCTGGAACGTTTCGCCGAGCTACAAGAAGGACCACCCGGGATTCTCGTGGGCCGTTGGCTCGGTCGAGGGCGACGGCGTCTTCAGCCTGCGAGAGCGCTTCCAGGCCCTCGGCGACAACCTGACGATCGTCGACGCGGCGACTTCGGGCAAGAAGATGAGCGACGCCGCGCGCCAGGCGACGGCGATCGTGACCGCCGCCGGGAAGCTGCCACCGGGCGCGACCGTCTACGTCACCTTCGAGCTCGGCATCAACGACCTGTGCGACAACCCGACGACGGCCCCTGCGACTTTCGAGATGCAGCTTCGCTCAGCGACCGCCATTCTCCAATCAGGACTGCCGAGCGGGAGCGAGATCCTGATGCTCTCCATCCCCGACTACGCCCACTTCTACGCCATCACCCAGGCCAACGCGAAGGCCAGGGCGACCCTGAACGAGGCCGCCAACTCGCAGACGTGCGCGCCGTTCCTCGGCTCGGATAGCCCGCTCTCCATGGCGGCCGCCGAGCAGTTGCTGGCCACCTACGACGCCAGCCTTGCCCAGGTCTGCGACGAGATCGAGGCGACCGACGGCCCGGCCGGCAGACTCCAGTGCCGCAGCAACGAAGCGCTCCTGTCCGAGAAGAACTTCGTGATCAAGGACCTCAGCACGGTCGACTACTTCCATCCATCGCTCTCGGGACAGGCCAAGATGGCGACATCGGCCTGGGAGGCCGGCTATTGGGCCACCGTGCCGCTGCCGCCAGGAGCGGCCGCGGCCGCGCTCCGTGGTGGCGGCGGGGCCGGCGGTGGCGGAGGCGCCGGCGGTGGCGGAGGGGCCGCCCTGGCGGGCATCGCTCCGGCCGTGCCGCTCCGGCTCGGCGGCCGGCTGCGTCGACGCGGGAGCCCTCGCCGCCCTGCGCGCTGATGGCCGGGGCGCGGAGTCAGGCGACAGTGCTAGGCACCGTCCTGCCGTCTCGAAGCGCCGCCGCGGCCTGCCTGAAGGCCTCCGCCTCGGCCACGGCCCCCATTGCCTCGGCCTCCAGCACCGCCCGCTGCAGCAGCGGCAACGCCCGCGCCACATCGCCGGCCGCAATCCGATGGCGCGCCAGCTCGGCGGCATCCGGGGCCGGCTCCACCGTCTCGAGCCGGTCGGCCAGAGCGGTGTGCAGATGCTGCTTGCGGTCCATGAGCAGACGGCCGTAAGCGGCGTCATGGAACAGCTGGTGCCGGAAGCGCCAGCATCCAGTGGGTTCACAGACTACCGCGGGCCGCTCCGACTCGCCCTCGCAGCGCACCAGTATCCCGGCGTCCGCGAGCTGGCACAGGTCGTCGCCCATGTCCGACCTGCCCTCGAGCTCGCACAACAGCCACTCCTGGAACGTGACGCCGATGACTGCCGCGACCTCCAGGGCCGACCGCTGGCTCGGTGGCAGGGCGTCGATCCGGGCCCCCAGCAGCGCCCGCAAGCTGAGCGGAACGCTGCGCCGCGCGGCCCCGCGGTCGATCCGCAGCCACTCGCCGACGTGCTCCATGCGCCCGCTGGTCCGAAGCATGCGAATTACCTCGCCGATAAATAGGGCGTTGCCGGCGGTGCGCTGGAAGAGCCAGCGAGCCGATTCCGGCTCCAGCTCGGCGCCGCCCACCGCCGTTCCCAACTCCTCCGTGGCCGCCTCGTCCAGGCCGCCGAGGTCGATGACCTCGACGTGAGGCAGGCTCGTCCATTCGGGCTTGAGAGGCGGCCGAATGCTCGAAAAGACCACGATCGGAAGCTCAGCGGCCAGCCGGACCATCTCCGCCAGCATCAGCTGGCTGGACGGGTCCATCCAGTGGTAGTCGTCCAGGACGAAGCAGCGCGGCTGAGTCGCCACGAGCCCCGACAGGAATGACTTCGCGGCGAGCTTGAGTCCGGTGGCCAGCTCGGCCGGGTCCGAGAGCCCGATGAACCGCTGATCCCAGCCCTCTTCGGGTAGCAGCTGCATCTCGGAGTCGCGGGCCAGCACGGCCGCCGCGCCGAACAGCAGGCGCGCCGTCTCCTCGTCCAGCGGCGAGCCGACGATCTGGCGGGCCATTATCCCGGCCTTGACCCCGAACTCGTCGGCCAGGGCATCGATCATGGCCCGGACGGTGTGGTACGGGGCGCCCTGGCGGTGAGGTGGGTTGTCGATCCAGACCCAACCGAATCCGGCTGCCGTCGCCTCGGATTCCATCTCTGAGAGCAGCCGCGACTTGCCGATCCCGGCCTCACCGGACACCAGCACCGCGCTGCCCCGGCCGGTCCTGGCGGTTCGGCGGATCACCTCGGCCAGCCGGCGCCGCTCCGCGTCCCGGCCGACCAGTCGGGTGGCCCGGCCGAAGCTCCGCGCGCGGCGCCGCTCGTCACGCAGGTGATAGATCAGGATCGGCCGGCTCTGGCCGCGCAACAGGCGCTCGCCGATGCGCTCCACGCCGATCCTGGGTTCCGCAGCCCGGACGGTTGCCTCGTCGAGCAGAACCTCCGCCGGCTCGGCGAGCTGCTGGAGTCGGGCCGCGGTCGTCATGCAATCGCCGGTCAGAGCCACCGAACGGACTCCCGCCAGATCGCGGATCGCCGCCACGACCTCGCCCGTGGCGATGCCGACTCGCAGCCGCAGGGGCCTGTCGCTCCCCTCGCCGAGCCGGGCCAGAGCCGCCTGCATCTCCAGGGCGCACAGGCATGCCCGCAGAGCGTCGTCGTCATGGGCCGCGGGAGCGCCGAAGACGGCCAGCACCGCATCTCCAACGAACTTCTCGAGCGAGCCGTCAAAGCGCATGACGGCATCGCCCAGGACAGTCAAGGCGCCGTCAACGCGTAATCGGACCTCCTCGGGATCGAGCTGGTCGACGAGCTGTGTATACCCGACCAGGTCGGCGAAGAGAGCGGTCACGACGCGTCGATCGCCGGCCTTCAGGCCGTTCGAGGCGGAGTCCAGCTTTCTGCCGCACTGATGGCAGAAACGTGCTCCAGGCGCCTTCGGCGCCGCGCAATCGGGACAGAGCATCGGGTAACCCCAAGGTGGACGGGCTCCCCGATGGTACCCCGTCGGACCCTTGCCCGAAAGGTCAGATCGTGGTTGACCGAACGGTCACACGCATCGCTCCAGACTCGGCGACGCGCCCGATTCCCGCCACATCCGCCCCTCCGCATCGGCGATTGCGTCCGCGATCAGGAAACCGTGAGGACCGGCTGCTCGATCGCCGCCTGGACGCTCACCTTGCCCGCGATCGTCCTAGCGATGTCGGTGAGGGCCTTCGACGCGGGTCCCGGCTCGCGCTGGGCGACGGCCGGAACGCCCACGTCGGCGCCCTGGCGAACCGTTATGTCGAGCGGGATGCCGCCGAGGAAGTCGATCCCGTTCTCCGCCGCGAAGCGCTCACCGCCACCCCGGCCGAAGATGTCGGTCGTCTCGCCGCAATGGGCGCAGACGAAGCCCGACATGTTCTCCACGATGCCCAGGACGGGGACGCTGACACGGCGGAACATCGCCAGGGCCTTGGTCACGTCCGAAAGCGAGACCCGCTGGGGCGTGGTGACGAGGACCGCTCCCGTGATGGGCACGGACTGGGCCAGCGTCAGCTGCGCGTCCGAGGTGCCGGGCGGCAGGTCGACGACCAGATAGTCCAGATCGCCCCACTCCACGTCGCGCAGGAACTGCTGGATCGCGCCCCCTACCAGAGGGCCGCGCCACACGACCGGCTGGCCCTCGGGCAGGAAGAACTGGATCGAGATCACCTTCACGCCGTGGGCCTCGATCGGGGTTATCTTCCCGTTCGGGCTGGCCACCGGCTGGCCCTCGGCCCCGATCATCATCGGGATATTGGGGCCCGTGATGTCGGCATCGAGAAGGCCGACCGATGCTCCGGCCTGCGCCAGGGCCACGGCCAGATTTACGCTGACGGTGGTCTTGCCGACGCCGCCCTTGCCGGAGGCCACGGCCACGATGTTCTTCACGCCGGGCAGCAGCTGCGGCGTCGCCGGCGTGGCCCGGCGGACCGTCGCGCCCCAGGCGACGTCGACCTGCTCCGCCCCGATCGATCGCAGGGCCTTCTCGACTCGCTCCTGGATCTCGTCCTTGAGCGGGCAGGCGGGCGTCGTCAGCTCGATCGTGAAGGCCACCCTGGTCCCTTCGATCGCGAGGTCCCTGATCATGTTTCGCGACACGAGGTCCCCGCCGAGCTCGGGCTCCTGAACGGTGGCAAGTACCTTGAGGACGGCTTCTTCGGTCAGAGTGGGCATTCGGTCGGCTTCCTCGAGTCTCGAGTGTTGTGCGGCGCGGGCGACGCGCCCGCCGTCTCCGGATATCCTACGGCTTTGGTATGGAATACGCCTGCCGACGCGGGTCCTGCCGGTCTGGCGGGTCCGACTCCTGCCGTCGGGCGGCTACCTCGAACCGGTTCGCGCCGTACGGATGCAGGCCGCGGAGCAGAGCCACGCCGGACGAGGCCACGTAGGCCGGCAAGAACAGTGGCCCGAGTCGCTCCCACTGCCGGACGTGCTCCATCTCGTGGGCGATCGTCCGGTCGGACAGCCTCTCGCGGGCGAAGACGTATCGGCCGAGCGTCTGGGCGTGCACCGGAATCCACTGGTGGTCCAGATAGTGGGCGGCCGCGGGATGCTCAACCACGATCGCCGAGGTGGCCGCCGAACGCACCTCCCGGCCGAGGCCGGTCCGCGGAATGCCGCAGGAACGCATCACCAGGAACGCCATCAGGTCCCCCGGCAGTGCCCGCCAGGCCGCGCGCGCCCCCCGTATCAGCGCGAGCCAGCCGTCGATGAACCTGGCGGCCCAGAAGAAGGTCACGCCATCACGCCCCGCCGGTCCGCCACGATCCCGCCGCCCTGCATGACGAAGACGATCCGGGCCCGATCGCGCCACAGCTCCGGCTCGGCCAGCGGGTCGCCCGAGACCGCGATCAGGTCGGCCTGCTTGCCCGCCTCAAGAGTGCCGGCCTGGCCGGCCAGGCCGAGGAGCTTCGCCGCCTCGCTCGTCGCCGCCTGAATCGCCCTGAACGGCCCGAGGCCGTATTCCGACATGTATGCCAGCTCCGCCGGCGGGTACATGTCCGCGAAGCTGTCCGTGCCCATGACGACCCGCACGCCCCTCTCGACGGCGTGGCGGAAGTTGCCCTGCTGGCGCTCGAAGAGGTAGCGCATCTTCTCGACGGCCCACGGCGGAACCTCACCCCGGGCGATGCGGCCCTCGTCCATGAGCGAGAAGTTGATGTTGAACGTGGGAATCAGCGGCACGTCGCGCTCGAGCATGAGGTCGATCCCCTCGTCGTCGATCAGGTCGCCGTGCTCGATGCTGGAGATGCCGGCGCGCAGGGCGTTCTTGATGCCGGCAGTCCCTTCGGCGTGCGCGAAAGTGCCGTGGATCCCCGCAGCGCGCGCCTCCTCGACTATGACCCCGATTTCGTCAACCGTGAACTGCGACGCGTCGGGTGTGTCGGCGGCGGAGAGGACGCCGCCCGTCGCCATGACCTTGATCCAATCGGCGCCGGCCCGGATCTGGAGCCGGGCAGCGTGCCGGACGGCATCGACTCCGTCGGCCACTCCGGGCGGGAGGTCGCTCATCTCGGTCGTGAGGATCGTCCCGGAAAGAGTCCACTCGTCGCCGTGGCCGCCGGTCTGGGAGAGCGGCCGGCAGCTGACCTGCGTGCGCGGGCCCGGGAACGCGCCCGAGGCGAACGCGCGCTTGATCCCGGCCGGTGCGTAGCCGGCGTCGCGGACGGTGGTCACGCCCGCTTCGAGGAACTCGCGCCCGACCTGGAGGCAGCGCACGACTATGTCCGTCGCAGAACGCTGGACCTGGTCGTGGACCGGCTCGAGCTTGAGCGCCAGGTGAACGTGGCAGTCGATGATGCCGGGCAGGACCGTCAGACCCGACAGGTCGATCCGCTCGGCATCCCTGGGCACCGAGGTAGCGGCGGCGGGTCCGGCGGCAACGATCCTGCCCTGGTCGTCCGTCAAGAGAACCCCGTCCGCGATCGCGTCCGGCGAGCGACCGTCGAGCAGGCGCGCCCCGACGATGACTGCTGGTTGGATCGGCGCGGGCATGGGCGAACCTCCGGGGCAGCGGGTGGGCCCTATAGATCGTGCTCAGCCCGGATCGACGGCGGTTCGCTACCCGCCGAGCGTCTTGGCTCCCTTGACCCGGACATCCGGCGGCACCGTCGTGCTGGGCTGCGGCAGCAGCCCGAACCGGATCGCGTGACGCGGCCACTCAGGGTCGCCGATGGCCCACTTGTGGACAACCTCTCCCTGGCCGTCGAGCTGGCTGATCGAGCCGTCGGTATGGAGGACGAGCTTGCCGCTCTCCGCAAGCTCGACCTCACGCCTCTTGAACCGGCGGCCGGGTGTGACGGCTCGCGCGCGCTGGTCCCCAGCGGCCACCTACGCGCCTTTGGTCGGCGGCTGCGGCGCTGGCTTCGGCTTCTTGGTCTTCGGTGGTCGCTTTGGCGTCTTGTCGCCCATGATCATGCCTCCGTGTGGGTGCCGTCGCTGCGTGATCGCCCTTCGGTGGGACCGATGGCACGCCAGCATCGTATCTCAGCCGCCGCTTCTCGACTATCGCGATGCGTCCAGCCGGCGCAGGAGATCGTCGTGGATCAGGCCGTTGGTGGCAAGCGCCGACGGCCCGTCGATGCGCCGCTCCCCTGCGGCCGTCGTGAAGCGGCCACCGGCCTCCTCAACGATGACGAGCGGCGCAGCCCAGTCCCAGGTATGGGCGCCGACCTCGATCATCGCCTCGGCCGCGCCCTCGGCCACGAGCATGTAGCCCCAAAAGTCACCGAAGCCGCGGTCCCGCCAGGCCGCCGCGAGCGTCGCCCCGAGCCCGGGCAGCTGGCCGTCGCGGAGCCGCTCGCTGCCGTAGATGAGATGCGCATCCTCGATCCGCGACACGCGGCTCACGGCCAACCGTTGGTCGCCGCGCCACGCTCCCCCACCCCGCCAGGCCACCCAGCGTTCGCGCATCGCCGGGGCGCTCACCGCGCCCAACTGGAGCTCGCCCTCGACGGCGACCGCCAGCAGCGTGGCGAAGATGGGGATGCCGCGCACGAAGTTGGCGGTGGCATCGATCGGATCGATGTACCAGCATACGGTGGCGCCGGCCGCGTCCGGCCCCTCTTCCTCGCCGACGAGCCCGCAGTCGGGGTAGGCGGCTCGCAGCCGCTCGCGGGCCAGGCGTTCGATCGATCGGTCGACCTCGGTCACGAAGCTGCGGTCGGCCTTTGTGTCGACCGCGATGTCGCGCCGGAACCCGGCCATGGCGATCCGGTCGGCCTCGTCGCAGATGGATAGGGCGGTCTCGCGCCAGCGGGTCAAATCGACGAGTGACGTCATTGGTCTGGGCATGAGCGAATCGTAGCCGGACGGAAAGCGGCCCGAAGGCTCCGATCGACGCGTCGCCGACCGAGGCCCCGCCTGACCGGCAGGAGACCGGGACGCGAGCGGCCGCGCGGGCTACCGCGGCGCGGGCGTCGTCGACAACGTCGCCTTCTCGGTGCTCACCGCTGCCCGACCCTTCGGCCGCCGACCAGGCCTGGCTCGCCAGTCTGGTGGCAGCCCTGGAAGCCACGCGCTGACCCGGCCGGGCTCGCGGTCAACCGCCCGTCGCCTCGACGTCGCCTCGACAGGCTCCTATGGAGCGGCCGGCGCGTGATCCTGCCGCTTTGCGAAGAGGTAGAGCGCCCAACCGAGCGTGTCCCGGCCCCAGTTGAGATACTCGCGCCTGTTCTTCTCCACCCGGGTGAGCAGCTCGGTCACGTCGGGGTCCTCCGGGTGCGAGTTGGCGTATCGGGCCGCCGCGCGCCACTGGAGCGTCTCGTAGTGGTCCCACTCGTCATCCGAGCTCACCAGCGCGAGCCACGGCACGAGCTCCTCGGCCTCGCCGGCCTCGACGTTCTGAGCGTGACTACCATACTCGTCGCGTCTGATGCCCGACCACGCCAGGTACTCCGCCACGGGCTCCTTCCTCCAGAAGGGATCGCCAACGACGACGCAGCCACCCGGCCGCGTCGCCTGCGCCAGGAAGCGAAGCGTCGGACGGTGCCCGCCGTACGTCCAGCTGGCGCCCAGGCAGGAAGCGAGGTCGAACGTCCCCGCGGCGGGATGGTAGTCGGCGCCATCCATCTCCAGGACCTCGATCTCGGCGGCGGGGATCCGCCGGGCAGCGGTCGCCCGAAGCTCCGCCGGGCAGCGGTCGCCCGAAGCTCCGCCGTGCAGTACGGCGAGATGTCGACCGCGACGGCCCGGACACCACGGCCTGCCGAGCCGCCGAACCGCTCCGCGACCCGGACGATGAACTCTCCCTTGCCCGAGGCGATGTCCAGGACGCGCGGTTCCGGCCCGAGATCGAGCAACCCGATGAGCTCGTCGAGCTTTCCGATGCTGGTGGGGTTGCACAGGACGTGATCCCGATGCGTGATGTCGTAGAACTTCCAGGTGTCCAAAGGGGGTCCTCCCGGGCGGGCGTCGGGAAGCCGAAGGGCGCCCCTGCGGGCGCCCTTCGAGCGTTGTGAACCGGGCAGACGCCTAGATCGCCGTCTTGAGCGGCGCGGGCATGGGCTTGTGGAACTCGACCGGCTTGACGTACTTCTCGACGAGGGCGCGGCTGCCCGGCGTGCCGAGCTGCTTGAAGAGGAAGTCGACCTTGGCGGCCTGCGAGGCGAGGATCGCGCCCTTGGTCGGCAGATCCCAGAGCTGGCGCTTGAACGGGCCGATCGCCTTCTTGCGAGCCGTGTAGACGAACTGCGTGTCGGTCTGATCGGGCTTGCGCTCGTCCTGGCAATTGGCAAAGACCCACGCCTCGATCGCCTTGTGCATCTCGGCCGGGAAGGCCGGGTGCTCGAACAGGGCGTTCTGGAAGCCGGTGGCGAGGTGGATCTCGGCGCAGCCGGTGGCCGGGAACTTGTGGAACATGTCGTCCGGCAGAGTGCTCGCGCCGTGCTGGACCGCGCCCGACAGCCCGTACTCGCGGGCGACGGCCGAAAGCTCGGTCAGGACGCCGAAGTCGAGCGCGACCGCGGCCACGCCGCCGTCCGCCAGCGGAGTGCCGCCGTGGCTCGTGCCGGTCTGGACGGAGACCTTCGAGAGGCCGATCGCGCCCTTCGCCCGGGCGTCAAGCTCGCGACGGTAGCCGTCGAGGTAGGCTTTGAGCTCGTCCGTTGTGGAGTTCTTCTTGCCGACCTCGCCGATCTCGCCGCCGACGCTGACGGTCACGCCGTCGGTCTCGAGCGAGCGGATGAGGGCGGTCAGCTCGGCCGCGCGCATGTAGTTCTCACGCTGCTGGGCATCGAGCGTGGGATGCGAAAGGTCCACCAGAGTCGAGCTGTCGATGTCGATGTTCCGGTAGCCGGCGGCGATGGCGTCGCGGCAGCCCTTGCGGATCTCGTCGGTCATCTTCTCGGCGTCGGCCGCGTACTTCTTGGCATTGAACTGGTAGTGGTCGCCCTGGATGAAGACGGGCCCCTTCCAGCCGGCAGCGATGGCGCCGGCGAGAACGCTCGTGGCGTACTCGAAGACTCGCTGGAAGGTGTAGATCTGCTCGGAGCGCGCCAGCTCGAAGATGACGGCGGCGGAGTCGTTCTTCTTGGCCGTCTCGAGGATGACGCGGGCCATGTCGAAGGTCTGCGCCCGCAGGTTGATGGCCGGAACGGTCATCCCCTGGTACTCGTTCCGGGCACGGGCGTTGTACAGCTCCTGGATGCTCGCAGAGCGAGCGCCGATGGCCTGGCTGGCTTCCCAGACGATCCAGCGGGCGGCTTCGACCGTGGCCTCATCCTCGCTGAAAGTGGCGGTCCAGGCGAGGTCGTAGATGCCGCGCGTCCGGAGGGCGGATTCGTCGGTTATGGCGAGTCGCTCCCCATCGATCCGCACTATGCCGTCGAGGGCGGCAAGGAGCTCCTTGACGGAGCCGGCAACCTTGGGCATTGCGTTCGTTCTCCTGACGATGCCCGGCCTCGGGCGCGTGAGGCGCCCCAAAGCCGGGAACGGGTCCATTGATGGCCCGTGAATGGTACAGCGAGCGTCGGGCGCGTCGCCGTGCCGCATGTCCCCTCCCCGCCGCCGAGCGGACGGCTCAGGTCGGGTCGGTCGGACCGCCCGAGATGCCTCATGGGCTCGTTGCGTCCGCCGGGGGCTCGGCGGCGATCCTCTGGGAGTCTGCCGCCACCCGCCGGGGCTCAGTACGTGCGGGTCGCGAGGATCGCCTGCAGAGCCGCGGCACCCTGCGACGCCAGGAACGTGCTCTCCTTGGACGGAATCCACTTCGGGATGCCGATGTAGCCCTTCAGGCCGTTGAGGGCGGTGTCGTAAACCTGTGGGGCGAGGAGCGGGTTGTACTCGATGTCCGCACCGAGGTCGCCGGCGATGAGGGCATTGAACCCGTCGGCGGTGGCGTCTATGCCGACGACCATGATGTCCTTGCCGGGCTTGAGGCCGGCGGCCTTGATCGCCTGGATTGCCCCGATCGCTTCCTCGTCGTCCTGGGCGAAGACGCCCTGGATGTTCTTGGTCTTCTTGAGCATGGCCGTCATGACGGACTTGGACTGGGCCACGCTCCAATCGCCGCTCTGACTGAAGCCCGCCGGGATCGTGATGCCGCAGTCGCCCATCTTGTCGCGGAAGCCCTCGCCGCGGTCCATACCGATCGCATCGCCGACGGCGCCCGTGATCTCGACAACGTTGTGCTTGTCGGCCGTGAACCCCGTCAGGAGGCCGCACATCGCCGTCGCGGCATTCTGACCCTCGGCGACGAAGTCCGGACCGACGTAACTCGTGTACAGGCTCGGGTCGGCATCGATCTTGAGGTCTTCGATCACAACGACCTTGCCGGCAGCTTTGGCTTGCTTGAGGACCGCGTCGTAGCCGGTGGTGTCGACGGGGTCGAGGACGATGACGTTGACGGACAGGTCACTGATGAACTGATGGAAGCCGGCGATCTGGTTCTGGAAACTGTCCTGGGAATCGAAGACCTTGAGGGTGATGCCGTCGGCGGTCGCCGTGTCGGTGAAGCTGGCCGTGTTCGCGACCCGCCAGGGGCTCTCCGATCCCGTCTGGATGAATCCGACGACCATGTCCTTGTACGTGAGGACCTTCGGCGTCCGGGTCGGAGCCGGAGTAGGGGTGGCGGGCGGCGGCGTGGCCGGAGCCGCCGTCGGGGTCGGGCTGCTGAACCAGCAGGCGGAAACCGCCGCCGCCAGGGCGACCATCATGGCGATGCGAAGAGAACGGGACTTCGCCATTCGAGACTTCGTCATTGTTGATCACCGAATGCGCACGGGCAGCAATTGAGGTAATCCTGGACTCGTCCGGAAGGGGCCGTGCCAGCCCTTCGCGCCCTCTCTGTACCGGGAGAGATCTTACAGTGGCCCGCGGGCGGCGTCCGATCGCCCGAGGAACGGCCGCGGCGGCCTGCCTCGTGCAGGGAATCGGCAGCTCGACCGCCGGCGCTGCGCCCGAGCGAGCCCGGCCATTGACAGTTTTCAGCAACCCCCCGTAGACTCCCCCAGGTCCGCCACCAGGGCGGCAGCAACATGAGGTGTGTTCGTGCGCAATCTCGCCGGCAACGCCACGGCAGGAGCCGCTCTCGCGAGCGGTAAGCCCGTCGTGTGCGGGAGATCTGCGCCCACCGGGAGTTAGCCCCAGGCGGTAGTGCCGCCAGGACGAACCTCTGAGCCGTGGGCCAGATCGGGCCCCCGGCTTTTTTCATGCCCCCTGGCAGGCGCGAACGCCTCGGGGGCGAGCCGCGACCCCCATCCCGCTTCAAACCAGCTCGCGGTTCCTCCACGGCCGCGAGCTCCACCCGAGGGAGGAGCCAATGAGCATCGCGGTTCTGGAAACAACTCAATCGCCGGCCTCGGGCCGGCCCATCGCCAAAGAGTTCCGGGCCGGCCCGGCCGCCCTGCTGGTCGAGCACGCTACCAAAGGGTTCAAGGTCGATCGGCGCAAGCCGCCGGTCATGGCCGTGGATGACGTCTCGATCCGCATCGAGCGGGGCGAGATCTACGGCCTGCTCGGGGCGAACGGAAGCGGCAAGTCCACGTTCATTCGCCTGGTCAGCGGCCTGCTGACCCTCGACGCAGGTCGCGTCGAGGTCTTCGGCCACGACCTGGCCCGAGACGAGATGGCGGTCAAGCGGCTGATCAACCGGGTCAGCGTCGACGCCGCCTTTTTCAAGAAGCTCTCGCCGGCCGAGAACCTCTCGTTCGCGGCCCGACTCTACGGCCTCGACGCGGGCGAAGCCCGCCGCAAGGCAGCCGAGATCATGGCTCGGCTCGGGATCGGCGAGAAGCGAATGGGCCGGCCGGTCGAGCAGATGAGCCGGGGCATGCAGCAGAAGGTGGCGATCGCCAGGGCCATCCTGACGAGCCCCACGCTGCTGCTGCTGGACGAGCCCACGACCGGGCTCGACCCGCGCTCGAAGCTCGACGTCCAGGCCTTCATCGAAGAGCTTCGGGCCGATCACGACGCCACGATCGTGCTGACCACGCACGACCTCGCGGAGGCGGATCGGCTGTGCGGCCGAATCGGGATCCTGGCCGGCGGGCGACTGACGGCCGAGGAAACGCCCGAACGCCTCAAGACACGGGTCGCCTTCGAACACGGGCTTCCGCCCACGCTCGAGAGCGCCTTCATGCAATACACCGGCCGCTCCCTCGACGACGACATCGAGGAGGGCGAAGCCGGACAGGTCGAGTAGCCGCTCTGCCGGCTACTAGATCGGACCCACACAACTGAAAGGGACACTTCGTTGCATTCGCACTATCTCGCCCTGGAGATACACAGGGAACGCCAGCGGGAGATCGAACGCCTGCTTCGCTTCCGGTCGGTAGACCGAAGCCAGATCCGGCGCCGCTCTGTCCGTCATCGCCTCGGTTTCGGGCTGATCCGGGTTGGGTCGATGCTCGCGGCCGATGGCCCGCTCCAGCTGGCCGCCCACCAGGAGACCTAACTTGACTGCAATCAGGCGCGAGGCGCTGGCGAGCTACGCCTTCGTCGAGCGCAACTTCAACCTCACCAAACGTTACTGGGGCTGGGAGGTCGCATTCCTCGTCTACGCCGTAGCGGGCGCGCTGTCGGTCTCGCTGATCGGCCAGTCGGTCGGCAGCCGCCGTCTGCTCATGTCGCTCGTGGTCGGCGCCGTCTTCTGGAACTACCTGTCCGTGGTCTTCCAGTCGATCGGCGACACGATCACCTGGGAGCGCTGGGAGGGCACGCTCGAGTACACGATGATGGCGCCGGTCCGGCGCTCCGTGCAGCTGCTCGGGTCCGCCCTGTACGCCGTGGTGTACGGCCTGATCCACACCGCGATCCTGCTCATCGTCCTCGTACTTTTCTTCTCACTGGATCTCGGACACGCCAACCTGGGTGCGGCCGCAGTCTTCATGGTCGTCGGCTCCGCCAGCCTGATCGGCATCGGCATGCTGGCCGCGATCCTGCCCATGATGTCTGTCGAGCGCGGCTCGCAGATGGTCTTCGTCATGCAGTCGTGCCTGCTGCTGATCAGCGGGGTATACGCACCACTTCCGTCCTCGATTGGTCCGCTCCGTTACATCAGCGAGCTATCGCCCGCGACCTACGTCCTTCGTGGCGTGCGGTCGGCATTGATCGACGGCAGCGGGCCCGATTGGGCCGAGGTGGCCATCCTGGTCGTGATGGCCTGCTTCTTCATCCCAGTTGGGCTGTGGGGGTTCGGCCGCGCCGAACGCTACGCCAAGCGGACCGGCAAGTTGAAGAGGGTCGGATGAGTGGCTCGTTGTCGGAGCCAACGGCGAGGCCTTCGCCTCTCCAACCGGGCGACTGCGCCATCGCGCGGACGAAGGCGGCCTACCCGGTCTGGAATACTTGGTGGCCTACTCCGCTGGCCCGTTCTGCCCGGGCAGACGATCTCGGCGCCCGCGCCGCCTCTTCACCAGGCCGAGTAGAAGCAGCAGCACGCCGACTGGTCTCACAAGTTCGAGCCCGGCTGCGCTGTCCAGACAGCTGTGGCGAGTGGAAGGCTCGATCAGGCGCGTCTCAAAGCCTATCGCCGCCTGGCCCGCGAACTGGCCGACCAGCCGACACCCGCGGCGCGTCGGGAGACGGACCGGCAGTTCGGCAAAGCGGTTCGCAATGCCTCCGCCGAGCGTATCGCTCGCAAGCGCTACCCCGGCTGATTGTCCCTGAGGCCGACTCGACGAAAGCCGAAGTCGGCGGCCCCACAAGAGCTGAGGCCATGGCGGTCAGCCGGTCTGGATACTTGGTTGCCTTACTCCACCGGCTCGTTCTACCCGGGCAGACCATCTCGGCGCCTGCGCCGCCACTTCACCAGACCGAGTAGAAGCAGCAGAACGAGCACCGCAAGGATCGCGGCAACTGCCCCTGCCACGAGATAAGGACTAACGCTCGACGGGTCCTGGGTCCCCCCGGTGCTGGCAGGAGCCGGCGTGGGAGAACTCGACGGCGAGGCCGACGGGCTCGGCGCCAACTCCGCGGAGGGTGATGGTGCCGCGCTCGGAGGCGCGCTCCCTACCGCTGGCGTGGGCTGCGGGGTGTCGGTTGGCGAAGGGCTCGGTGTCGCCGTCTCGGCAGGGGTGGCGGTCGGTGCCGGAGTCGCGGCCGGGGCCGGCTTTGGTTTCGGCGTGGGCGCAGGCGGGGCCGGCTTTGGTTTCGGCGTGGGCGCAGGCGGGGCCGGCGTAGACGCCGGCGGTGGAGTCGCAGGCGGAGTCGGTTGGGGAGTCGGTGTGGCGGCGTCCGCTGGGTATGCCTGGACCGAGCAACAGACATAGGTGCCGCTGCTTGAAGATCCGTCTGAGTATCTGGCGGTCGCAGTGATGCTCAGTTGGTAAACGCCGGCAACCGGGACCTGAACGGCTGTGGTCCAGCTAAGGTTCGTTCCCGAGTAGAAGTCGACCGTCGCCGGGCCGATCAACGACGCGTCGACCGTGGAGCCGTATTCGTTGGTGCCAGAACACGACAGCTTGACAGTCACGACCAGTGGCTTGGTGCTCTTGGCACTGTCAGAGAAGGTGCAGGTCATCGGGAATGGGCCGTCAGCGGCGACCGGCCTCGGCACGGCAGCAACCAGCCACGCACCGCCGATGAGCAATGCCAGCGCGATCGTTCTCTTCGACATCCGACCATACCCTCCACGCTCCTGCCGGGCGGAGAATCACTTGGCAGAGGCGTCGGCTCTCGGGGTCTGGCATTGACCCCGCCGCCGGTGGTTGCCACCGGCCGCCGGAACTCAACAAGAATGCTCTGGCACGATCGGCCCTTCGTATATAGCCCGATCCGGGCATCACATCGTCATTCACCTGGCCGGCTTAGGTCTCGTGACTCAGGCACCTGGCAAACTGGCGGAGTCTCCCGAGCACCGGGGTATACGCACCACTTCCATCCTCGATTGGTCCTTTCCGTTACATCAGCGAGCTATCGCCGGCGACCTACGTCCTGCGTGGAGTTCGGTCGGAGCTGATTGACGGGACCGGGCCAGACTGGGGCGCGGTCGCGATCCTGGTCGTTATGGCGCGCTTCTTCATCCCTGTTGGGCTGTGGGGCTTCGGCCGGGCCGAACACTATGCAAAGCAGACCGGGAAGCTCAGAAGGGTCGGCTGATCCCCTGCTCCGCCGACTGGACTGGGTTGAGCGAGCCGCTGGCAGCCAGGGCGGAGTTCAGCGTAGAGTGAGAGCCTGTATACGAACTATCGGCGCGAACCCAACTACGCTCGTGGATTGGCCGAGATCCGACCGGTTGCCTGGTGCGTATCAAGAGTTGATCGCAGTCGCGCAGGTTAGGGGGGTCCAGGTGAAGCGTCTGAAGTCGAGGCGGCTCTGGGTCGTTCTCGCGATCCTTGTCGGGCTAATCCTGGTCGGTCGCTGGCTCGACCGGTCACAGCCCATCGAGGGTTATCGCGTCATCAACGACCGGACGATCGGCGTCGAGGTCGATGCGAGTTCTCCCCAATGGACCCGCATCACCGGCGTCACCGAGACCTCTGATCGGGTCATCGTGAGTGTCGGCTCGTTCATCTTTCCCTGGCCACAGCCAGAGGCAGGCGTAGGGACGAGCGAGGAGTTGCTCGTAACCCTGAGTCAGCCGATCGGCAGCCGAGCTGTCATCGACGGGTACACCGGTGACACGGTCCAGCAGGTGCAGTGCTCGCAGGGGAAGTGCCCTGGGCAGAGCAGCCCGCCGTAGCGTCTGGCCGTCATCAATCCTTCGCTTTGGCGTTCAGACTCGTCCGAGCAGATACCCGAACGCCGCGATCTGGAGCCATGCCTCGGCGCTCATCTGCGTTTGCTCGAAACAACGCGACAGCCGTCGCCAGCGCCCGAGCTGGGCAAACGCGTGCTCGACCTTGTAGAGCGGGGCAATCGGCTCGAACCCGCTCTGACCGGGTGCAGGAGCTTTGATCTGGACTCGGGCGTGATGCATGCCGGCGGCCTTGGTCAAGCCTCGATAGCCACGATCGGCAAGAACATCGGTGACGGTGGCCAGGGCGGGCAAGGCGCTGTGTCCGCCGGGGAGCGGACCGATCGGACGGGTGTGCCTTTTTGGCCTCGAGTCATCGCCTCACTCAAACCGTGGAAGAGAAGCCACAGCGGTAGCCGCGAGCCAGCCGGTCTGGCCCAGGCGTGGTGGTGTTTGGTCTGTATCGCTTTCGCCAATCTCGGGCCGGTCGGGGTCGTCGCGCTCGCCCCATTCGGGCATTTTCCGTCCGAACAGCCAACTCTTGCCGCAGTCGTGGCGGTTAACGTCGCGGCTCTCGCCGTCGAGGCGTGGTTGGTCGCGCCGGCATGGATTCGCCTCTATCGCGCCCGAGAGCACCCGGGGCCAATGTAACGGCACCGCAAGTCAGCGGGGCGGCCGGCCACCGGGGTATACGCACCACTTCCGTCCACGCTTGGTCCACTTCGTTACATCAGCGAGCTCTCGCCCGCGACCCACGTCCTGCGCGGCGTGCGGTCGGCTCTGATCGACGGAACCGGACCTGACTGGGGCGAGGTGGCCATCCTGGTCGCAATGGCCTGCTTCTTCATCCCGGTCGGGCTGTCGGGGTTCGGCCGGGCCGAGCGATATGCGAAGAGGACAGGGAAGCTCAAAAGGGTCGGGTAGGCCCCTGCCTTGGCCGTGGGCGCCCCCGCGGGTAGAATCGTGTCCGGGGCATCGCGTGATCTGGACACGCATCGGGGGAACCGTTCGGGCCTTGGACACGTCTCAACAGATACTACGTGGGGGAGGTGTTCGAGTGCTCCGACTAATCTGGCCATTCGTGCTGGCAGTGATTCTCGCGGGCTGCGGCAACTCGACGATATCCGCCCCGACCAGCAGCCAAACCCCGCCCGTGCACATCCTTCCGTCGGCTCTGGCTGCCCTCGACGCGCAGCACGTAATCGTGGTCGGGTCGAGCACGAGCGATCGGACCCGCGGGGCAATCGCGACGACGGCCGACGACGGTCGAACGTGGACGAGCCGCGTGCTGAACATGCCTCCGCTGAACGGCGTGGCGGCCAAGGGCACCACCGTCCTCGTCACAGCCGACTGCCCGAAGGCGACCGGGCCGGACTGCGTGTGGATCAGCACCAACAGCGGTGGGAGTTTCACCGACCTGCCCGAAGTCCCAAGGCTCGTTCACCCTGGGCTTGTGGATGAGAAGCGGGGCTTCGTGATGACACCACCGCCAAACGGAACGACCCTCTGGGTAACAGACGATGCCGGCGCGACGTGGGCGCAGACATCGACTGCGTGCGTTGGGCCGACGGTCGCGATTGACTTTCCGTCGCCCGACGAGAGCTGGACCGCGTGCGGCGGGGCCACGCCCTCAGAGACCACTCGGGCAATCTGGCAATCCAACTGGGAGGGCTCTTCACTGGATCTGATGTCGTCTGTTGGCGGGGCCAGCGCGACAGGGGCCTTGCCGTCTGAGGGTGAGCTGCTGGGCATCTCAATGACGGCCGACGGCCACGGTTGGCTCTGGACGAACGATCGGCTCTATACGACATCAGATGCCGGACGAACGTGGGGTCCAGTGAAGGCGGCTGATACGAGCGCCTCGTCCTCCGTCGCGGCAGCCGACTTGGTGACGCCGCAGACAGGCTTTGCGATCCTCAGCGATGGCGCGTCCTCGGTGGTCGCAAGGACAGATGACGGCGGGGCCTCATGGACTGAGCTGACGAGCTTCCCGATCTGACGACCGCGCACCCGCCAGTCGGCGACTACGGAACGGGGAGTTGAGCCCCCTATCCGCCACCGGCGTGTACTACTCGACGGACATCCTGCCCGGCTGGATGCAGCTGCTGTCTCGCATGTCGCCCGCCACCTACGTCCTGGACGCCGTTCGCAGGGCACTAATCGACGGCGCGTCGGTGGACCAGCTGCTGCCGGACTTGTGGCCGCTGGTGGCCATGGCATTCGTCTTCATTCCGCTTGGGTTGTGGGGCTTCGGCCGGGCCGAGCGCTATGCCAAGCGAACCGGAAAGCTGAAGAGGGTGGGCTGAGATGAACTTCGATCCAGAAGCCGTCGGCACAGTGCCGGCGGCACTCCCCTGCTCCGGCGGCCGTAGCACCGTCGAGATCGTGGACCTGCGGGCTTCGGCTCCCGAGGCGCGAGGCTCCGGCGTGGGCCGGGCGCTTCTCTCGGTCATCGTGGCCTGGGCGCGCTCAGCCGGGTTCGAACGTATGGCGGTCGACTTCGAGACGCCCAACCTGCTCGCCCGGCGCTTCTGGTTGCGTTCCTTCACTCCGGTCTGTCTGTCATTCGAGCGTCATCTCGACGATCGGCTGGCCGACCCGGCACCGGAGTCCGACCGATGACGGGCCCCGACCTCGTCGAGACTGGCGGCCTGGGGGCCTGGGGCTGGAACCCCAGCTGGGCCGCCGCGTTTGGTACCCTCGCCCGCTCGGACGGCGAAGGCAGCTGGCCCGCGCGCGTCATCGCCCAGCATCGTGGCCTATGGCTGCTCGCCTCGGAGCTGGGCGAGCGGTCTGCGTCGCTGACCGGTCGATTCCGCCACGAGGCGGGCGACGGCGAGGTCCCGGCCGTTGGAGATTGGGTGGCGTGCGTGCGCTCCCCGCACGACGGCGAGGCCCGTATCGATAGCGTGCTGCCCCGTCGCTCCGCGTTCATGCGGCGGGCGGCCGGGTCGCGAGTGGGCGCCCAGGTCGTTGCCGCCAACGTCGACACGCTGTTCGTCGCCACTTCCCTCAATGGCGAGCTCAACCCGCGCCGTCTCGAACGGTACGTGGCGATGGGACATGAATCGGGCGCGGAGCCGGTCGTGCTGCTGACCAAGGCGGATCTCGTAGAGGCCGCGGACGACTCGGCGGCGCGGCTCGAGGCCGAGTTGCGAGTGGCCGTCGTTGCCATAAGTGCGCGCAGCGGCGAGGGCATCGAGTCGGTAGGCCGGTGGTTTGCCCCGGGCAAGACACTGACTCTTGTCGGATCGTCCGGCGTCGGCAAGTCGACCCTCCTCAACCGGCTCGCGGGCGAGGAGTTGATGGCCACGCGCGAGATTCGCGAGGACGACGCCCGTGGCCGCCATACCACCACTCATCGGGAGCTGTTCCTTCTGGCGAATGGCGCACTCGTGCTCGACACGCCCGGCATGCGCGAGTTCGGGCTGTGGGATGCGGACGAAGGCGTGGACGAGACCTTTCCGAGATCGTCGAACTCGCAGCCGGCTGCCGCTTCGTCGACTGCTCGCACAAGTTCGAGCCCGGCTGCGCGGTGCGGACGGCAGTCGCCAACGGCCGGCTCGACCCAGGACGGCTCAAGAGCTACCGCAGTCTCGCCCATAGCTGGCAAAACAACCTTCGACCGCACAGCGGCGCGAGAGGGACCGGCGGTTCCATAAGTCGGTCCGAAACGCCGCGGCCGACAGCATGGCCCGCAAGACGTATCGCCGGTAGCGTCGACCCTGGCGGCTGTGGCGACCTTCACTGTGGCGACATTGCGTCTTGACCGCGCGACCGGCGGCGGGGATGCTCAGGCGGATGCGCGACTTGCAAGCACCCCGCCGCGCCCGCCTGGTTGCGTTGTCGTTGTCTCTGTTGTGCGCGGCCTGCTCCGCCGGTGCGGTGACGCCCGCCCCGGCATCGCAATCCGTGGAGGAGACCGACATGGCCGGCTTCGAACTCAAGAGCCCGAGCTTCGTCGAAGCGGGACCGATCCCGATCAAGCACAGCTGCGACGGCCAGGACGTCTCACCGGCACTGGTCTGGGAGGGCGCCCCCGCCTCGACCGCCGCGCTGGCGCTGATCGTGGACGACCCCGACGCTCGCGGGTTCATTCATTGGGTCGCATACAACATCGCCGGGGGCCCGGCCGGCGGACTGCCTGAGGGAGCCGGCTCGGCGAGCGCGCCGCCGCAGGGGCGCAACGACTTCGGCCGGGCCGGCTGGGGCGGCCCTTGCCCGCCCGGCGGGACGCACCACTACCGGTTCACGCTCTACGCGCTGTCGGCGCCGCTCACGCTGAGCGGCACTCCGTCGGCGGGCGAGGTGCGCGGCGCCCTGGCCCGCGTCCTGCTGGGCCACACGACGCTGACGGCGACCTACACGCGCCGGAAGTAGTCCGCGGCCCCGGCCCGGCCGGGCTACGCTCCGGCAGCGGCCTCCTCGGCCTCGAGCCGGGCCTTGAAGGAAGCGAAGCCCTGATCCGCGGCCTGCTGCATGGGCCCCTGGATCATCGGCTCGAACCCGCCCAGCAAGCCGCCCAGCGTGGCATCGGCGACCCACGTGGCGCGGGTCAGCTTCGGTCCGAGCTCCGCCAGATCGATCGATCCGGTCCCCTCGATCGGCCCACCCATGACCGCGCCCGCGATTGTCGCCGCGATTCTCGACGGCGCGTTGAGATCAGTCACCTGCAAGTCCAGGACGACGCCCATCGGCATGGCCCCCGCGGGCGCGGAAACCGTGACCTTGTAGCGACGGTCGTCGATCTTCTCGACCTGGGCCTGGCCTGAGGAACTCGAGGCGGCCGCGCGGTTCGGGTTGCTGACGGAGTCCCAGACGCGTTGGCGACTGGCTGCGATCTCCGTTTGTCCTGACAGATGCATCGTTCCTCCCGGGCGCGGACTGGGTGGTTGTTGCGTCGGGCGCCGTCATGGTAGCGGTTCGACGGGGCGGCCTGCCGGGCGCGTCGAGGCCGCAGCCGCGGCCGCTCACCCGCGGGGCGCTCTCCTTCGCCTTACCTTCCGCTTACATACGCTCCGCGAGGCTGGCATCGGGCGACGTATCCTGCGCCAATGAAGACCATCCTTGTCGTCGACGACGAGAGGAACATCGTCGAGCTGGTCCGGCTGTACCTCGAGAAGGAGGGCTTCGCCGTCGTGGCAGCCGGCGACGGCGAGCAGGCACTCGTCCAGTACGAGCGCACCGATCCCGCCCTGGTGGTGCTCGATTTGATGCTGCCCAAGATGGACGGCTTCGAGGTCTGCCGCGAGCTGCGCCGCCGCGGCGACGTGCCGATCCTGATGCTGACCGCCCGCTCGGAGGATGTAGACGCGATCGTCGGCCTCGAGCTGGGCGCCGACGACTACGTGACCAAGCCGTTCAACCCGCGGGCGCTGGTGGCGCGGGTCAAGGCGATCCTGCGCCGAACCGACCCAACCGCCAAAGGCGGACGGCCGATCGAGGTCGGCAACCTGCGCATCGACCCGCGCCGCCGAGAGGCGCTGGTCGGCGACCGGCGTCTGGAGCTTCGCGCGCGCGAGTTCGACCTGCTGGCCGCGCTGGCGCGCGATCCCGGTGTCGTGCTCACCCGCGACGCGCTGCTCGAGGACGTGTGGGGCACGGACTTCCCGGGCGAGACCCGCACCGTCGACGTTCACGTCGCGGAGGTGCGCAAGAAGCTCGGCGACGACGGGCCGCAGGTGGAGACGATCCGCGGCCTGGGATACCGACTGGTGCCTCCTGCACGGGGCGCGGCGGGCCCCGGCCCGTCACCCGTCGCCGACTAGAGGCGCCCACCAATGCTGCCGCGCGGCCTGACCGGCCGGATCGTCCTGGCGTTCGTCGGGCTGGCCGCGACGATGCTGATCGCCGTTGCGGCAACCCTGTTCTTTGTCCTGCACCAGCTCCATGAAAACGAGATCAAGGACTCGCTTTCGCGTCAGGTCGAGCTGGTCGTGGTGGACCTGGCTGGCGAGAAACCTGCCCTGTGGGACACCACGCTATCGCAGGTCGGCGCTTCGATCGCCAGCGACGGCGGCTACATCCTGGTCCAGAACCCGAACGGTGCCATCCGGGTCGTGGCCGGCGATCCATCGTCGTTGACCATGCCATCCGGCCTGATCGGCAGGACGACGACTTCGGACGGCAAGGCGTTCATCTACATCGAGCCGAGCAAGGACGCCACGGGCGGCCGAACGATCGTCTTTGCCGTCCCCGACACGTCGGCGAAGATGGCCCTCGGCGATCTTGGTGGCGCGATGCTCATCGTCGCTTTGGTCCTGCTCATCGTCGGCATCCCTGTCGCCTGGCTTCTGTCGCGCTCGCTCACCGGGCCGATGCGAAGGCTCGCCAACGCCGCCGCGGAGCTGCCGGCCGCCTCAGGCGAGACTCAGCCGCTTCCGCTCGAGGGCCCGACGGAAGTGAGAGCCCTGACGGAACGGTTCAACGCCATGGCCCACGAGCTGGCGTCGACGCGACAGGAGGAGACGCATCTGCTGGCGAACCTGCGCCACGACCTGCGCACGCCGCTGACGAGCATCGGCGGATTTGCCGAGGCGATCGCCGATGGCACGGCCTCGGGCGATCGAGCCGCCTCGGCGGCACGGACCATCGCCGAGGAAGCCCAGCGGCTCGAGCGGCTGGTGGGCGAGCTGGGCGTCGTGGAGCGGCTGCGCCAGGGTCCCGCTTCGCTGCGCCCGGAGGCGCTCGACGCGACCGAACTGCTGACCGACGCCGCGGCACGGTTCGAGGCGCGAGCCGCCGGCCTGGGCCTGGCCATCGAGGACGCCGGGGCCATCCCCGGAGAGCCCGCCCTGGCGTTCACCGGCGACCGGCTGGCCGTCGAGCGGATCCTCCAGAACCTCGTCGAGAACGCCCTCTCGGTGGTGCCCAGGGGCGGCCACGTATGGCTGCGCGCCGCGTCGCTGCGGATGCCGGGGCGCCCGCCGGGGATCTCCCTGAGCGTCACCGACGATGGGCCCGGCTTTCCGCCCGGGACGTCGGAGCGGGTCTTCGAGCGCTTCTTCCGCGCCGATCCGTCGCGCGCCGGCGGTGGCTCCGGGCTGGGACTGGCGATCGTCCGCGAGCTGGCACGTGCCCACGGCGGCGAAGCCTGGGCCGAGAACGTCGCCCCGCACGGTGCCCGAGTCACGGTTCTGCTGCCCCTTAGCCCGGTGGTTCCCAGCATGACGAAGCCCGCTGACGAGAGCGCCGGAACCGAAGCCTGACCGGTCGGAGCCGCGGGCTTTCCGGGCGAGCCGGCGACCTGGAGGCGCCTGCCGCTATCCTTCGCGGGTGAGCGACCCCATCAAACCACCCGGCCCGCCGGCCGAGATAACCCATCTGGTGCGCCAGCGGACCGAGGCCCGCGCCCGCCGCGACTGGGCGGCCGCCGACGCCCTGAAGGTCGAGATCGAGGCCGCCGGCTGGAAGGTCACTGACCACGGCGGTCGGACCTCCGTGAGCCCGGCCGCGCCACCCACCGTCGAGCTGGACGGCGAGGTTCGCTACGGGTCGGCAGTCGCGGTGCCGCCCCGCCTGGACGAGCCGCCCGACGCGCCCTGGACGGTGATCGTCCTCGCGTCGGAGGCCCCCGAACGGGTTTCGCGGCTGCTCGCTGGCGTGCGGGTCCACGCCCCCGACGCGACGCAGGTCGTGGTCGTCTCCAACGACCCCAGCGAGCCGCAGCAGGCGGCGCTCGCCGCCGGGGCACCGGATCGAGCTGCCATAGGCGGGCGCGAGGTCGAGGTGCTGCGTACCGCCACCCGCCTGGGCCATGCCGCCGCGCTGAACATCGCGCTGCGGCGGGCGGCCGGCGACCTGGTCCTCATCGCCGACGGCACGGCCTGGCCAGGCGGGGACGCGCTCACTCCGCTGGCCGAAGCCCTGACCGACCCGGCCGCCGCGGTGGCCGGAGCCTTCGGCGTCGCCTCGGACGAACCCGGACGCCTTCGGCCGGCGGCTTTCGCGCCCTCGGACGCGCGCGAGCCCGCAGCCGTGCTCGCGGGCTGGATGGCATTCCGCCGCGCCGACTACGTCGCGCTGGGGCCGCTCGACGAGCGCTTCGTCACGCCGGCCTGGCTCGACGTCTGGTGGAGCCTGCGGCTCCGGGCGGGCCAGGACCCCGACTGGACCGACCCCGAGGCGGCCGAACCGAGGGCAGACGAAGCCGAGGCGGCCGCGCGCAAGGCGGCCGAACGCCCGGCCGCCGGAGCCGGGACCGTCGAGTTCGAAGTCCCGCCCCCACGCCGAGCCATCCGCCTCGACCTGCCGGTCGAGCACGACGAGATCCCGTGGCCGCCCGACAGATCGCGCCTGGGCCGCCGCAACATGTACCGCGTGCTCGACCGCTGGGGCTGGCGCGAGGACCTGGTCTGATCCAGGCGGCCCTTCGCCGCTGGGCGCGCGCTGCCCTGGGTACGCCGCCCTACTCGACGATCGCCGTGGCGACGAACGCGGGGCCGGTGGCCGGTGCGACATCCAGTTGCACGGCCGGCGGGACCTGACTCGTGTAGTAGTGGTAGAGCGGATCCGCCTGCCACCTGGCAGTGCCGACGAAGTAGCCGGCGACCATGACCGCCACCAGCGCGGCCACGCCGAGGATGGGCAGCGCCAGCCGCTGGAGCCCCGACCTGTCCCCGCCCCCGGGCATCTGCCAGAGCGAGCCGAGCGTCGGCACCCGGCCCGGGGGCATGGTCAGCGCGAGCCAAACGCCGGCGACTAGCCCGCCGACGTGGGCAAATGTGTCGACGTTGCCGAAGAAGCCGGAGAAATCCAGCACGAGGTTCAGGACGATCAGGAAGCCGACCTGCGAGGCGATCGCCCGCGACTGCGAGTCCAGGACGGCCTTGTGGAATTGCGTCGCCACCAGCACGATGCCGAAGAGCCCGAAGATCGCGCCCGATGCGCCGACCGAGGCTCCGCTGTCCCCAAAGACGTAGCTGGCGATCGAGGCGGCTATCCCGGTCAGGACGTAGAAGAAGAGCAGCAGCCTGGCGCCGTACATCTTCTCCACCACCTGCCCGGCAAACCACAGCGCGTACATGTTGAACAGCAAGTGGAAGATGTCGTTCGGGTCATGGACCAGGACGACGGTGAGCAGCCGGTAGATCTCCCCGCTGGCGACCAGGTACTTGTTGAGCTCGAGCTGCAGCTCGAGCGGGCCGCCGGGACTGACCTGGCCCGGCGGCGCCGTCCCGCCCTGCATCGCGATCAGGGACGTGACCACCGTCACGCCGATGATCATGTAGGTCATGAAGGCCGGCAGCACGTCGCCGCGGCTGCGCGCGAAGTAGCGGCCTGCGGCACGGGTGTTGCCGGTCTCCTTGGAGAGCCAGCCCAGGCGTGAGGCGATCAACGCCTTGTCGGCGGCGGGGGCGCGCCGTTCGCACTGGCGGTAGGCGTCGAGCGCGCCCTGGATGTCCTTGGCGCGAACCCGCGCCGCCGCGACCTGACGCCAGGCTCGATACGTTGCCGGCGTTTCGGGCAGGGCGGTCACTTGTTCCCACGCAGCCAGGGCGTCGGCCTCGCGGTCCAGACGGTAGAGTGCGTTACCCATGCCATACAGGGCGGCCGCGGAAACGTCCCGGTCCGACGCGCCGAGCGTCCGGCCGTACAGGGCCAGGGCGTGCTCAGGCTCACCGGCCTCCATCAGCTCGTCGGCCCGGCGGATCAGGGCGATGGCCGTCGGTCGATCCAGCGGGCCCCTGGCAGACGGGTCGAAGTCCGCCGGAATGGTGGGCGAGCCCTCGAAACGGAGCCCCTCGGAAGCACGATCCATGGCGGGCACTCTACATGAACGAAGGGCCCGGCGGGCCGCCGGACGCGGGCGCGGCGCAGGCGTGGATCCTCAGTCGGCGACAGGCTGCCAGCCCGAAGCCCTGACCGCCTCCGCGAACGCCGCGGCTGGCTCCGCCCCGGCATCGAGCCCGGCGGCGAAGGCGCCCACCACGCGACCGAACGATCCGTCGTCGACGGCGGGGGCCTCGAGAAGCGTGACCTCCGGCGGCAGGGCCGGGGATGCGGCGCCGGGCGGCAGGAGCACGACGAGACGCGCGCCGGCGAAGGTCGCGCCCTCGACCACGGCCGCGACCGCCACTTCGGGGAGTGGCTCCGCGAGGACCACGACCCGTGCCTCGGCCAGGTAGCGCAACGCCAGGGAGATGTCGCCAGCCTCGAGCCCCGGCCGCGCGGCCGGATCGGCGGGGAGCAGCTCGACCTCGACCCGCGGTCCGTCGTCGGCGCGATCGCCCGCCAGCGCGTCTGCCGTGAGAGCGGCGCCCGCCAGCGCGTCGGCGGCCCCGTCCGCGGCTTCGGGCTCCGTGGCGACTGCCACGGCGGACAGCACCGGCGTGGACCGCGCCGGATCCCGGAGCAGCGCCGCGTGCCCGACACCCAGACGGCCGAGCGCCAGAACGACCGCGTCGCCCGCGCCGTCGTCGCCGACCTTTCCGACCAGCTCCACAGAACTGCCCAGGACGGCTGCGGCAGCGGCCACGTCGACGGCAAGCCCGCCCACACTCTCCTCCCCGCCTGCCGAGCCGGCGTACGCCGGCAGACCGATGACGACGATCATTCGCCCTCCTCGTCCCCTTGGGGAGCACCGGGTTCATCGACCTCGCCCGGGAGCTCATCGTGGATCACCTCGAGCTCGCCAAAGCCCGCCGCCTCGAGATCTTTGCCCACGACGTCCGCGTCGCCGACCAGAACGATCGCCAGCCGGTCAGGATGGATGTGGTCCTGGGCCGCCTTCCGGACGTCCTGCGCCGTGACCGCCTCGACCTGGCCACGATAGCGGGCCAGCTCGTCGTCCGGCAGGCCGTTCACGAAGAGCCCGCCGATCGCCCCGACCACAGCGCCCGGCGTCTCGAAGCGCAGCGGGAACACGCCGACCAGGTAGTCCCGCGCGACGGCCAGCTCGGCGTCCGTGACCAGCGTGTCGCGCATCCGGTTCAACTCCTTGAGCGCCTCGGATATGGCGGGCACCGTGACCGCCGTCTGGACCGCGGTCCGGACGCCGAACGGCCCGGCGCCGCGCCGCATGTCGAACCCGGCCCCGACGCCGTACGTGTAGCCCTTCTCCTCGCGCAGGTTCAGCTGCAGCCGCGAGTTGAAGAGGCCGCCCAGGATCGCGGCCATGACCTGCACGGCGTGGAAGTCCGGGACATGACGCCGAAGGCCGACGTGTCCGATCCGCACCTCCGACTGCACCGAGCCGGGACGGTCGTAGAGCCGAACGATTGGTCGATCGACGGCCGCGTCGGCGACTGGGATTCGTCCGGCGAGCGGCGACTTCGACCCGGCCGACGTGCCCAAAGCGCCCGAACCGTCGCGAGCCAGCGAACCCAACACTTCCTCGGCCAGGCGAGGGACGTCGAGCCCGGTCAGGTCGCCGCCGACCACAAGAGCGGCCCGCTCCGGTGACAGCAGCGCGCGATGGACCGCCGTCAGTTCGTCGCGTGTAAGCCGTTCGACCGTCGATTCGTCCCCGCCGGCAAGGCGCGAGTAAGGCGACTCCGGCGTGTAGATGGCCTGAGAGAATGCCTGCTCCACCCGGCGGCGCGGCTCGGCGCGCATCTGCAGCAGGTCGTTGAGGCGCTCGTCGCGCAGTCGCGCGACCTCCTCCGCCGGGAAGGTCGGCCGCTCCACGAGCTCATCGAGCAGCTCCAGGGCGGCCCGCAGGCGCGACGCCGCAACCTCGACGCTGGCCGCGAAGGCGTCCCAGCTGGCGTCCGCGTGGAGCGTGGAGCCGAGCCTCTCGGCGGCCTCGATCAGCTCCAGCCCTGGGTAACGGTCCGTGCCCTCGGTCATCGCCCGAGCCGTGAGAACGGTCGCCCCCGCCAGATCGGCCGGCTCGTCGGCAGCCCCGGACAGGAAGATCAGATTGGCCGACACCAGCGGCCGGCCCGGGACGTGAACCGCCAGGACTTGCAGGCCGGACGGCATCACCGTCCGCTCGAACGGCGGGAAGTTGTACGCACGCGGCTGGCCGGGCGAAGGTCGGGCGGCGAGGATCTCCTCGAGCGTCATGCCGCCGACTCCTCGTCCTGACCCCTGGCCGCTCCGGCGGCGGGCACGTAGGTGAGCACGACGCGGTTCTCCGGCCGAAACACCTCCGCGGCCACGGCCTGGATCTCCGCCGGGGTCACCGCTAGATACCGCTCCAGCTGGCGGTTGATGAGGTCCGGGTCGTCGAGCAGGGTGGCTAACATAGCCAGCCGATCAGCCCGCTCCTCAACCCGCTGGAGCGCCTCGAGCTCGAACGTCTCGATCAGTGCCCGCGCCCGGGCGAGCTCGTCGGCCGTCACCGGCTCCCGACCAAGCCGTTCGAGCTCCTCCTCGAAGGCGCGCTCGACGACCTCCGGATCGACTCCCGGCCGAACCGTCGCCTGGCCGGCTGCGATCGATGCCCCACCGACGAACCCGAGGGCAAAGAACGCGACGTCCTGGGCGATCCGTTCGTCGCGCACGAGCCGACGGTACAGCCGGCTGCCCTTTCCGCCGGCCAGTATCTGGCACGCGACCTCCAGGGCCTCCAGCCGCGGATCGCCGAAGCAAGGCGCCCGAAAGCCGAAGTAGTGGCGCGGCAGCGGCACCCGATCCTCGATCACCTCGCGACTCTCGGCCCCGAGCGTGGGCGGCAAGCTCACGTCGCCCAGCGGCGGGATCCTCGGATTCGCCGCTATCTCGCCGAAGTAGCGCTCCACCCAGGCCCGAGCCTGCGCCGGATCGGCGTCGCCGGCGATCGCCAGGACCGCGTTGTTCGGCGCGTAGTAGGTCCGGAAGAAAGCGGCCACGTCCTCGAGCGAGGCCGCGTCCAGGTCCTCCATCGACCCGATCGTCGGATGATGGTACGGATGCTCCGGCGGAAAGAGCTGTTCCTGGAGCTTGTGGAACCACTGGCCGTAGGGTCGGTTGTCGTAGCTCGAGCGCTTCTCGTTCTTGACGACGTCGCGCTGATTGTCGAGGTTCTCCTGGTTGAGGGCGTCCAGAAGCGTCGCCATCCGGTCGGCCTCGAGCCACAGCGCCAGCTCCAGCTGGTGGCTCGGCATCGTCTCGAAGTAGTTGGTTCGGTCCAGCCAGGTCGTGCCGTTGAGCGTCCCGCCGGCCGCCTGGACCAGGCCCATGTGCTCAGTCTTGGCAACGTGGCGAGAGCCCTGGAACATGACGTGCTCGAAGAGGTGGGCAAAGCCGGTCTTGCCGGGAACCTCGTTCTTGGAGCCGACCGCATACCAGATGCAGACCGCGACGACCGGGGCCAGATGGTCTTCGGCGATGATCAGCCGCAGCCCGTTGGCCAATCGCTCGTCGGTGAACCTGACTGTCGGTGCGGTCATGCGGTGGGGCTCCTGGAGGATGCGCGGTCGCGCGATTCAGTGACAGCGACGCCGCGGCCCATGCATTGTACGGGCCGCCGCCACGGCGAGGGTTGGCGGCAGGCTCCACGACCTCCCTGTGAGCCACCGCCCGGCCGGGCAATCGAAACCGGGCCGGATGCCCCATCTCGCCTGGCGCGTACCCTGCACCGCCCTTGACTTGCCCTTCGCGCCTTGTTAGCCTTCTATCTAACATGAGTAAGAGGAATCGCTAGAAGTGGCAGGGCTCCAGAACCCACCGCGTACCGCTCGGGAGCGATCCGGCGGCCTCGTCAGGCCGGGACTGACGATGCCTCAGATGCCGACAGTCCAACTCGATCCGCGCACGGGCTACGACTTCCTCGTGAGCGCCTGCGCGGATTGCGGCGAACTCGAGGATCTCCTGCCGGAGGACCGGACCTGGCTCCAGGAGTCGCGCGCGGCAGCCCTCAACGAAGTTGGCGAAAGTGAGTCCGCCAGGGCTTGCGTCGGCTTCGTGTCCGAGGTCGGCCGGCTGCTCGTGGTTCGGCCCGAGATCAAGACCGCCCGCCAGGTCGTGGCTGCGGTCGACCAGCTTCCCGACGCCGATCTGCTCGAGTGCCTGTTCGGCGAACTGCTCGAGAGCCCGGAACTCACCGATTCGGCCCACAGGGCCCTCAACGGTGACGCCGAGGCCTACGCCGCGCTGGGCGACCAGCTGGAGCATTGGAGGGGCCACGCGGTTATGCCGGAGACCCTGGGTGAGCTCGCGCCGGGCGCGCGCCGGGTGCTTCACGCGTGGCTCCCTCGCTTCGAGCAGATCGAAGTGCGCGTGGGCCGGATGCTCGACCGAGACGTCGCCGGGCGCCACATGGACGATGCCGTTGCCAATCCACTCGGCTTCGTCGAAAAGGCCACCAACGGCATCCGAATGGTGCCGGAGCAAAGGACCCGCCGGATCGTTCTGGCGCCCAGCTACTTCGGCCGGCCGTACAACTCGCTGACCAAGGTCGGCGAGATCACGCTCGTCTGCTACCCGATCGCCGACTCGGCTCTCGGGGCCGGCGGCAGGGCCGCTCCTCCGGTGGCGACGGTGCGCCTCTATCGCGCCCTGGGAGACGAGAGCAGGCTGCGCATCCTGTGCCTGCTGGCCGAACGTGACCGCTATCTCACCGAGCTCGCCACCGAGCTCGAACTCAGCAAACCGACGGTCAGCCATCACCTGGCTCAGCTTCGAAGCGCCGGCCTGGTGACGATGACCGAGCAGGGCAACCTCACCTACTACACGCTTCGACGGGACCGTGTCGAACAGGCCGGACCGGAGCTGGTCGCCTTTCTGGCGCGCTGACCCATCGGTGCCGACCGTCGGCTCTGAGCGACCCCGTGTTAGATACACAGCTAACTCTGATATCCAAACCCCTGACCAGGAGAGTAGATCGAATGTGGTACCAACCACCCGAACAGGTTCTTCGCATGGTCCAAACGCAACAGGCGGAGATGCGCGCTGACGCCCTGGAAGCGCGCCGCACCAGCCGATCCGAAGGACCGCGAAGGCCGCTTGGACCCGTCAGCGGCATCCATCTGCGTCTGGGCCGACTCCTCATCGTGGTGGGGCGTACCCTCCGCGAAGACGAACCGCCCTGTCCGGACCTTATGCGCTCGTAGGACGCGCTCCGTCACCGCACGCTCTGTAACGCACGCTCCGTAACGCACGCTCGAGTGGGGACCCGTGACTCAGGCCTTCGTCCGGTACATGAGGAGCTTCACCGGATTCAGCCGTGACGCCCGGCTGTTCCTTGTCACGACCATCGTCTACGGCGCCGTCATCAGCCTCTATTGGGCCGACTTCAACCTGTACGTCGGGGCAATCGGCCTCAGCCCTTCGACGATGGGCGAGCTGATGTCCGTCGCGATGCTGGCGGGTGTCCTCGTGGCGCTCCCCTGCGGCGCGCTCTCGGACCGCATCGGCAGGCGCGCGGTCATGATCGGCGGCATGGCCATGGTGGCCGTCGCGATGCTCGCGGTGCTGCCCGGAAACGTGGCGCTGCTCTTCGTGGGAGTAGCGGCCCTCGGTGCGGGCTCTCAGGCCGTGAGCGTCGTCCAGATCCCCTTCATTGCCGAGCACACCCGGCCTGACCAGCGAAACGAGTACTTCGCGATCTGGTTCGCCATTAACAACATGACGGCGGTCGTGGCCATGCTGGCAGGCGGCGCGATCGCGACCGTGCTGGCCACCACTCTCGGGCTCGGCGGGGGTCCGGCGCCATACCGGGTGCTGATCGTGGGGATCGCGCTGCTCGGTGTCCTTTCGGTGGTCACGGTGTTGCCTCTTACGAGCGACCGCCCCGGGCTCGATCGCCCGCGCCGCGCGCAGGGCCACAGGTTCGGCATCGCGGTGTCGGACCGTGGCCTGTTCGCGCGGCTGCTCCTGCCCGGCTTCATCACGGCTCTCGGCGCCGGCCAGCTCATCCCGTTCCTCAACGTCTTCGTGCAGAAGAAGTTCAACCTGGGCCTGCCCGAGATCAACGCGGTCATCGCGATCGCGTACCTGGGAACGACGTTTGCGATAATCGCGCAACCGGCCCTGGCGCGGCGTTTCGGCCGGATCGGATCGATCGTCCTGGTCCAGGCGTCCAGCATCCCCTTCCTGCTGGTCCTCGGATTCTCCCCGGTGCTGTGGACCGTGATCGTGGCCCTGGCCGTGCGCAACTCCATGATGAACGCCGGCAGTCCCATCTTCGACGCCTTCGCCATGGAGCACGTCTCCGCGGCCGAGAGAGCAACGCTGGCGGCCGGCATGACGCTGTCGTGGTCCCTGGGCGAGACAGTCGCGCCGCTCTACTACGGCGAGCTGCAGAGCAGGCTCGGCTTCACAACGGGTTACACCGTGGACTTCATCACCATCATCGTGCTCTACACGATCGCCACGTCCCTGCTGTGGAGGTGGTTCCGCGGCGCCGACCGCGCGGCCCGGGAGGTCGCGGCTGCCGTGGGGGAGGCCGAAGTCGAGCCGATTCTGGCCGAGACCCCGGTCACCCTGCTCGAGCACGCCTAACGCGCTGTCGCAGGCCGGAGCGGAGCCCGCCGCCTTCCGGGGCGGCCGACGCGAATCAGTTGGGAGAAGTCGAGCTCCGGAGCCTTGCCAGCAGGTCGGCGATCCTGCGGTCCGGTCCCAAACGAGCGATGTCGCCCAGGGCGGCGTCCGAGAGTCGGACCGGGCCGAGCTCGAGCGCCCGTTCCAGGGCCGCTGCCGCCCTCTTCCGATCGCCAGCCCGGGCCGCGCTCCGCGCCTCCAGTGCGGCGCTCCGGGCGCCGCCGGACCGCCCGAGCATCGACGCCGCGGCCATCGAATCCTCGAACCGGCCGAGAGCATGCAGGCCGACCTGCAGCTTCAGCAGGGCCGGGATTCGATCGCCCGTCTGGTCGCGCCGCAGCACGCCGAGGAGCTGCGAGACCCGCCTGGCCTCGACGACCCGTGTGACGATCCCGAACACCGCCAGAGGGTCGGTCTCCGTCGCGAGGCGGGCCGCCACGGCCGGATCGTCGCGATTCGCCACCATGCCGATCACATCGGGCAGGAGCGGCGCCGGCCGGCGTTCCAGCTCGTCGAGGTCCATCGACGCGGCCTCTCCTGTGCCGCCCGGCATCGTTTCTGCGAGAGCCTCCCCGAAGGCGCGACGCGACTCCGCCGCCACCATCACCACCGGCTGCCGGCCCCCTCCGCGCCCCTCGCCGCCCTGTCGATCGGCGCCCGAGTTCGAGCGCGACTCCACTGTCGGCCCCGCCCAGGCGCCCTTCGACGGCGTCGTGCCGGCCGCGCGCTGCCCGCCTGGCCCGCCCGAGGCGAGTTGCCACACCGTCAGATACGGCTCCGGGTTAAAGAGCCCGAAGAAGAAGACGACGATGGTCAGGTAGAAGAAGCCGACGAAGGTCGCGCCGATGGCGATCACGGCGCTGGCGACCGCCACCATGACGAGGCCCGGCCGCTTGCCGCGCAGGCCCAGCGCGACCACGAAGAGGTTCGTGACGACGCTGCCGCCGTCCAGCCCGGCGATCGGCAGCAGGTTCAGGATGCCCCACCACAGGTTGACGAATATCAGGTCGCTGGCCGCATCCGTGACTGGGCTGCTCGCCGGAAGCCATGGCTTGACCACCATGACCGCGATCGCGACCGGGATCCCGACCAGCGGGCCCGCCAGGCTGACCAGGATCGACTTGCGCGGCGGGAGCACGAAGCCCGAGATCGTGAGCCCACCCATGCCCCACAGCCGTATCTCCGGGTGGATGTTGTACATGCTCAAGGCGAAGGCGTGCCCGAGCTCGTGGATGAGGAGCGAGACCGCCACCACCACGACCCACTCGAGGATGCCGACGCCGGGCCGGGCCCCCAGGCCAATGATCAGGGTGATCAGCAGGAAGTCGACCCCGATCGTGACCGGGAAGCCGAGGAGGCGGAATCGAAGGCCGGGTAGCGAAGGCGTCACGAAAGAACCCTGGCGGCGGGACCTGACAGTGCGCCGGGTTGCGGCGCGCGCTCAGGTTAGCCGAGCCAGTGCCCGCTGGACAGGGCCAACTCCTATCTCGACGCCGGCTACGGCGACGTCGTCAACGACGGAACCGGCGGCGTCGGGACCCAGGTCTGCCACGGGATGTAGATGGTCATGCCCGCATAGATGATGTCGTAGTTGTGGCTCGCAAACGTCGACAGGGGGTTTGCCAGCTCCAGCTGCGCGAGAGAGATCCCGAACTTGCCAGCGATGCCACTCAGGCTCTTGTCCTTGGACGAGACCGTGTAGACGAGGAACGTGCCCGCGGCGACGGGCGGAGCGCTGGAGGCGGCCGTCTTGGGGAGTGCCGCGTCGATGGCAGCCGCCACGTCTGCATACGTGCTCACACCGCCGCCCGCACCGGGGCCAAGCGCGGTGCCATTCACGAAGAAGGATGGCACGCCGATCAGCGACGACGGCGCCAGCTGGGATTCGGCCACGATTTCGGCGTTGTGCTTGCCGCTCGTGAGGCACGGCTCGAACGCGGTCATGTCCAGACCGGCCCTCTGAGCCAGCTCGGTCAGGCGATCGAGCGTGAACGCGCCGGGTTTCTCGGTCGGCGACTGGTTCGCGAACAGCCAGTCCTGGTAGGCCCAGAACTTGCCCTGGTCGGCCGCGCAGAGGGCCGCGTCGGCGGCGTCGCGCGACTCGGTGGTCCCGTCCTGACTGTCGATGACCAGGAGATCGTGGTAGACGATCTTGAGCTTGGCGGGCCGCACGTAGTTGGCGATCAGCTGCGGCAGGGTCTCCACGTTGAAGTCCTCGCAGGCCGTGCACCGGAAATCGACCCAGACGTCGAGTGTCACGGGCGCGTCCTGATTGCCCAGAGTCCGGCCGTCGGTCGGGAGGTCGGTCGGCGTCACTACCGATGGAGCGACGATTGGCAGCACGCCCGAGGCCACCGGAGTTGCGCTGGCGGGGCTTGGGCGGCCCGTGCCGTGTGAGCCCTGAGCCCCGAACGAGATCGCGAGGATCACGGCGACCAGCGTGACGGCGACCACGCCTCCGAAGCCGAAGGCGCCCGCGGGACGGATCTGGAGATTCACTCGACCTCCCTGTTCTCCAGTGGCCCGGGCGTCCGCTCCGGGCTTCCACGCCGGCGGCTGCGGGAGCAACGGCTCGACCGCCGAGATTCGCTTCCGAACACCGCCGAGGACGTCATCATCAGACGCCCCCAAAACATCCATCTCGTTCTCGTTCATCGCCAGATCTCCGGGTTGCGGCGCAGAGTCGCGCACGCGCGAGCCACCAGCGAGCGGACGGCGGAAGCCGAGATCCCCAGGATCTCGCCGATCTGGGGGTCGTCCAGGTCGCGCTGATAACGCAGGATGAGAACCTCCCGCTGTCGCGCTGGCAGCTCGCGGGCGAAGCGGTCGAACCACAGCCAGAACTCGGTTCGGCCGGTGTCGGCATCGTCCGCCGGTTCATGGGTCGAATGGAGGCTCGCCAGCGGCAGCCACGACAGCAGCCGGCGACGGCGGGTCCTGTCGATGACCAGCCGGCGAGTGATCAGGAACAGCCAGGGCAATGCCTGGCCGGCCGGCCCGTGGCCGGAGCACCAGGCAGCGTAGGCGCGCCCGAACGCCTCGCCGGTCACGTCTTCGGCGTCCTCGGCGCTGCGCAGCATCAGCAGGGCGTAGCGGTAGACGTCGCGGTAGCGCTGCCGATAAAGCGCCTCGAAGCTGGCGTCGATGCCCTCGACGTCGGCCCCGGAACGGGCGCTCCCAACTCGCTCGAGCGCCTCCTGGCTCCCTCTCTCGACGGTCACGACCTCCATCATGACCTGATTGACGAAGCAGGGGGCCGTTCCGTCCCGCGGCGGGCCTGCGAACGCGGCCCGTCAGCGAGCGGCCGCCACCGCTCCGCGGGGCTTGCCCGGCTCCGGCACCCACTCCCCCAGCGGGCGGACCTCGGCCAGGCGCGTTCGCAGGTCCGGATCCAGGGCCTCGGCGGCGGCCACGGCGGTCTCGATCGCGGTGAGGCACAGGATTCCCTGGGCCGTGGCGGCGAGGCGGATCTCGGCCGCGTCGCGGACCGGGCCGGACTTCGGTGAGGGGGTGTTGACCACGAGCCGCACCGATCCGCCGGCGATGAGATCCAGGATGGTGACCTGCCCCGCGCCGGTCCGCTCCCCCATCTTGGCCACGACCTGCGCCTCGTGGCCCAGCTTGCGCAGCTCGGCGGCGGTTCCGAAGGTGGCGGCGAATCGGTAGCCGGCCCGAGACAACGCCGCCGCCACGCGCGGCAGCTCCTTCTTGTCTCGCTCCGCGACGGAGATCAAGGCCAGTGCCCCGTCGGCGCCCGGCCTGGGCGGGATCAGCGCCGCGCCCTGCATCGCCTTGGCCAGCGCCACTCGCGGATCGGTGTGGATGCCGATGACCTCGCCGGTGGACTGCATCCCCGGCCCGACGGATGGGTCCACGCCGCGCAGCTTGGCCGTGGAGAAGGCCGGCGCCTTTACGGCGACCAGCGGCGGCGGCTCCAGGAGCCCGTTCCCCCACCCCATCTCGCGCAGTGTCTCGCCGAGAGCGATTCGGACCGCCAGCTTGACCATCGGCACGCCGGTCACCTTGCTCATGAACGGCACCGTGCGACTGGCGCGCGGGTTTACTTCGATCAGATACACCCCGTCGTCACGGACGATGAACTGAGCGTTGACGAGGCCGTGGACGTCCAACGCCCGAACGATCCGATCCATCGCGGCGACGATCAGCTCCTGGTCGGAGACCGAAACCGTCTGCGGCGGGAACATCCCGACCGAGTCGCCCGAATGGACGCCGGCCCGCTCGACGTGCTCGAGCAGGCCCGGGATCAGGACCGTCTCGCCGTCGGAGATCGCGTCCACGTCCACCTCGACCCCTTCGAGATAGCGGTCGATCCGAACCGGCCGATCGGGGTCGACGACGGTCGCACGGGCCAGCTGCTCGACCAGATCGGACGGCGAGTACGAAAAGTCGATGGCGAGGCCGCCGATGACGAACGACGGTCGAACGATGACCGGGTAGCCGATGCGGTCGGCCAGCGCGAGCGCCTCCTCGATCGAGCGGGCCATGCCGCCTTCGGGCTGCGGGATGCCGACCGCCTCGACCAGGTTGGCGAAGCGAATGCGGTCCTCCGCCTGGTCGATCGTCTCCAGGTTCGCGCCGAGCAGCGGGATGCCGGCCGCGGCGAGGGACTCGGCCAGGTTGAGCGGAGTCTGGCCGCCGAACTGGACGAAGGCGCCGAGCATCGGTCGGCCGTCCGGCGATTCGGCCTCCACGACCGAACGCACGCTCTCCGAGTCGAGCGGCTCGAAATACAGGCGCGAGCTGGCGTCGAAGTCGGTCGAGACCGTCTCCGGGTTCGAGTTGATCATGACCGCCTGCCAGCCCTGTTCGCGGAGCTCGGCCGCGGCCTGGACGGCGCAGTAGTCGAACTCGATCCCCTGCCCGATCCGCACCGGGCCGGAGCCGATCACCAGCGCCGCTGGCCGCTCCACCGGCGGCAGTTCCGGCTCGGAGCCCGCCGCGGCGTACGTGGCGTAGAAATAGGGCGTCTCCGCGGCGAACTCCGCCGCACACGTGTCCACCATCGCGTAGCCCGGCACCAGGCCCAGCTCCATGCGGGCCAGCCGGATCGCCTCTGCCGTCACGCCGGGCCCCGCCATCTGCGCGAGCTCGCGATCTCCGAAGCCGGCGCGCTTTACGGTCGCCAGGAGAGTGGCCGCCTCATCGTCCCGTGGCTCCGCGATCCGCGCCCCGTACCTGCGCACCTCGCGCTCCAGCGCGATCGCCCGCTCGAACTCCCACAGGAACCAGGCGGAGATGCCCGTGACGCCGCGGATCCGCTCCGCCGGCATGCCCCGCCGCAGAAGGGCGAGGATCCGCCACAGCCGCGAGTCCGAGGGTGCCAGGAAGCGCTTGAGCACTATCGGATATGCCATCCGCTCGGCGTGAGCCCTCGCCTCGCACACCAGACCGCTGGTATCGACCGTGACAAAAGCCGGCTCCGCGACCGCCGGCTCCATCAGGTAGTCGAGCGTCGCCTGCCAGCCGGCGTTCTCGGCCAGCCAGCCCGCGCCCGCCTGTTCGAGCGCCCGCAGCGCCTTGTTCAGCGCCGAGCCGAAGGTTCGGTCGATCGCCATGACCTCCCCGGTCGCCTTCATCTGGCTGCCCAGCGTTCGGTCGGCCGTGGGGAACTTGTCGAACGGGAAGCGCGGGAGCTTGACGACGACGTAGTCGAGCGCCGGCTCGAAGGCCGCCACGGTGGTCCCCGTCACGACGTTCGGGATCTCCGCCAGCCGCCGGCCCGCGGCGATCTGGGCCGCCACGCGCGCGATGGGATAGCCGGTCGCCTTCGACGCGAGCGCGGAGGATCTGCTGACGCGCGGGTTGACCTCGATGACCGCGTAGTCGGCGTAGTCGGGCGAGAGCGCGAACTGAACGTTGCAGCCGCCCTCGACTCCCAGCGCCCGGATGATCGCGAGGCTGGCAGAGCGGAGGCGCTGGTGGACGGGATCCGGGAGCGTCTGGACCGGCGCGACCACGATCGAGTCGCCGGTGTGGATGCCGAGCGGGTCGACGTTCTCCATCGAGCAGACGGCGATGCAGGTGTCGTCCGCGTCGCGCATGACCTCGTACTCGATCTCCTGCCAGCCCACCAGGCAGCGCTCGATCATGACCTGGTGGATGGGGCTGAGGCGCAGGCCGGTCCGGGTCCGCTCCCAGTACGCCGCCTCGGTCTCGACGATGCCGCCGCCGGTGCCGCCAAGGGTGAAGGCGGGCCGGATGATCGCCGGCAGGCCGATCTTCGTGAGCGCCTCGTGAGCCGCCGCGTCGCGCGCCTCTTCCGTCTCGCCCTCCACGATCCAGCTCGGCGCGTACGGCTGGCCGATCCGGTCGAGCAGGTCGCGGAACAGCTCGCGGTCCTCGGCCATCTCGATCGCTTCCAGCGGCGTGCCGATCAGCCGGACGTTGTAGCGGTCCAGGACGCCGGCCCTGGCCAGCGCCACGGCCAGGTTCAGGCCGGTCTGGCCGCCGAGTCCGGCGAGCAGCCCCTCCGGCCGCTCTTTGGCGATGACCTGCTCGATGGCTTCAACGGTGAGCGGCTCGAGGTAGACCGCGTCCGCCACCTCGGCGTCGGTCATGATCGTGGCCGGGTTCGAGTTCACCAGGATCGTGCGAACGCCCTCAGCGCGGAGCGCGCGGCAGGCCTGTGTGCCCGCATAGTCGAACTCGGCCGCCTGGCCGATGACGACTGGCCCGGAGCCGATGATCAGCGCGCTCTTCGGCTTGGGCCGCTCAGCGCGCGGCGCCGGGTTGGCGGGCACGGGCATGGTTGGTGCGGGCAACGGCGACTGCCTCACACAAAAAGGCCACCGGCCGAGTCGGCGCGGTGGTTCTCATTGCAGGCGACCATGGACCTCCTTCCCGGCCTCACTGGACCGGTACGCCGGCCTCACAGGACCGGCCGCAAAGGTTGAGCGAAGGATAGCAGCAAGGTGGGCGCCGCTCGAACGTCAAGCTCCTACTTCAGGCCTGCGAGATAGACCAACTCCTGCACGACGACACGGATGTCCCCAAGCCGGGGCTCCAGATCTCCCTTGTGTGCGACGAACCGGCGGCTGTGCGCCGACTTGTCGCCCAGATCCTTGAGCTTTCGCATAGCCGACTTGCAGTTGCGGCTGAGATTCCACGTCTTCTCCCCAAGGCAGGCATCTATCAGGTCGCCTAGGTAAAAGAAGTCCCCGCCTGCATTCGTGATCTTGGTGGCAAGTCCGTGGCACTCGAACGCTTCGATGATGAGCGTCTCAACAAGCCGCCTCACCATAACGCCACAAGCGTCATACCAGCCGCTCGCGTAGGCCCCATTGGCCTGGTTGGCCACGCTTTCGATGTACCCGCGCGTGCCCCTAACGATGGACTGGGGCACCACGCTCTGACTTGGCGCTGGCAGGCCTTCGGCGGGGGGTCCCAACAGATCCGAGATGTCTTTCTGAATGGCCTGTGCTGCAACGAGCACATCCTGTGCCGGCATCACTCGCGGGGCTTCCCGGCCCTGTACAGGTGGCGAGCAATACTCTCGAAGACCTTGTCGATCTGGTCTGCAGATGCCTCCGGCGATATGTGGATCTGCAGGTCGATGTGGACGTCGGGAAAACCTGCAGACCCCCGGCCAGGGGCGGCGTTCGCCGGCGTGGAGGGCTCCGGCACGCTAGATCTCGCCGTCGGCGCGCCGGCTGCGGTCTGGGGCGTAGCTGAGAAGTCAGCCAACTCGACGAGTGCTTTGAAGGTGCTGATTGTCTTGGAGATCACCTGCTTCCCACCTTCGGAGTGGGTGCTGAACACGTGATCGAGTTCCTCGTTGGACCGCCGGTGGGCGTCAGGGTATACGGAATACAGTTCCGAGTAGCCTTGAACGATCGCCTCGGCGAGGACGCTGCGGTAGTCCGCCCCTCTGTACCTATTCCAGCGAGCGGTCGGACTCGAGCCAGCATCGATCAGGTCAATCTGCGTCAGAACCTTGAGCAGGCTGGCGTCATTGCTCGAAGTGAAGCCAAGAGTCTTCAGCCATTGAACGCCGGCCCTCTTGGGCACGCCGACTTCGCGCACCTTGGCAAGAAGGGGCTTGATCTTCCCTGGAACTGTCGTGTAGCAGAAATCGGCCACTTCCGGGTCCTCCCCGCGTTCCGGATGCCATCCGACCCCCCCCCGTAGCGCCGTTCTGCCATCGTTCTTGCCGCGGCGAAGGATCGCACTGACTTCACAATCAGCAGCGTTCACTGTATCTCCCCCAAGCTCTTCGCTGCTCGCTACCAATGCACATCAGAGGCCGCTCGCGGCCGCCAATGGTCTCATAAGCGCTTGCGGGCGCGTCCTCCGTCTGAACCCGTCCTCCGTCCGTCCTTTCGGCCGAAGGCCAGTCGGGCGCCGAAGGCCGAGGCGGTTGCCCAAGACAGTCGTCGCCGGATGGGATCGCCAATTCTGGGACACTCCCCTACCCTGGCCGCGTGGTCAGGCAGTTGAGAGGAGGTCCGTCATGGTGCGCCACGGCGAATTCGAGAACCTGCCCTCCTTTCGAGCCTAGCGGTAAGCGCAGGTGTGGGATACCCGTCCGAGACGAAGGTTCGGCGCGGACTCCGGGTCGTCCACGGCGACAAGGAGCTGGCTGAGAAGCTCGGCCGGAACGATCTCTGCCCGTGCGGCTGCGCGAAGCGCTTCCAAGAGCTGCTGCCTGCGCTCGGGCGACTTCGACGGTAGCGAGCGGGACGACTATTCGCGTTAGGTCCGGACCCCGGGTCTCGGGGCGATTGCCCCGGGGTCTGTTCTTGTCCTGCGCCTCGATGTCCTCAGGCGTCGCTCGCTGGGGACACCACCGGCATGCCCAGATCTCGGGCCGCGGCAGAGAGGCGGTCGTCATAGCTAACGAAGGCGGCCAGCTCGTCCGCCAGCTCGAGGGCCGTCGCGAGGTGGATGGCCTCGAGCGCGCGCAAGCCTGCGGGACTCAGCGCGGCTGCGCGGGCAGCGATTCGAGCGTCGAAGGCCAGCACCGACAGCGTCTCGAACACGGCGGCCACGGCGGCGCTTGAGTCGGGAGCCGACCGGGCGACGGCGCGCGCTACCTCGACGGTGGCGAGAATGCTCGACGTGAGGGGCCCGGCCGAACTGAGATACCGCCGAAGCGCGTCGCTCTCGGCCTCCCGAACGAGGAGCTTGACCAGGGCCGACGAGTCGACATAGACCGGGCTCACGAGCGCTCATCCTCGCGCATCCGGCGGAGCGCTTCCGAGAGACTCTGGGCGCCTGGCTCGAGTTCCCTCGGCTCCGGGAGGGCATCGATCGAGCGACTGGCCGGCGTAGCGCGGCCCTCGGCGATCAGGCGGTCCAGGTTGCTCGTCTCCGGAGCCGGCGCCGGCGCGAGTCGCGCCACCAGACGGCCGTGTTCGGTGACGTCGAGCGTTTCACCCTGCTCCACACGCCGCAGGTAGACGGAAAGGTTCTGACGGAGCTCACGCACTCCCACATGCGCGGGTGCGTCCCCTTCGCTCATGATCGTGACTCAACCCGCATGTAGCACAATGTAGCACATCCGTCGGCCGATCCAGCGCGCTGGAGCATCTATTCGGACGGGAACGACCCAAGGACGATTGGGAAGCCCTCCCGCTCCGCTGCCTGAGCCAGACGCGCGTCCAGGGTGACGAATGGCAACGTCTGCGGTTGGTCCTCGGCGGCGGCCAGGGCGGCGCTGAGCTGGAGTGCGTCGGCGGCTCGCAGCGGGTGGACGCGCAGCAGGCGGACGGCAGTCCGGCGAACGGGTGAAACCGGCTCGACTTGGCCCCACGATTGCGCCAACGCCGAGAGGCGCCGTAGCGCTTCGGTCATCGAGGCTGCCGAAAGGCTCCCCTCACGCTCGAGGCGAGCCAGAGCCGAAACGCACTCGACCTCGCTGGCCCACCAGACAAGGATGTCGGGGTCGCGTTCGTACTCCCCCATCACCGCGGGACTGGATAGTTCGGCCACGAGCAGGGGGATCAGAGCGGAGCTGTCCCAGAACCTCACCTGCCGGCTCGCCGCTCGTCGAGAACCACCTGGACGGCGCTCGCCCCCACAACAAGCCCGGGAGCCGGGGTTCGAATTAGATCCATTGGGGCAGCGGCGTTCCCGGCCCGAACGATGCCGGCCCGCCCCAACCGCTTCATCCGCCCACTTGCGTCTGGATCGCTCGTTACAGGCTCCAGCCGCGCGACCGGAGTTCCGCGGTCCAGGATGACGATGGTTTCGCCGGACCTGACTCGGTCGATGAGGGCGCTCAGGCCGTTCTTGGCTTCAGTGATGGTGGTGGTCCGCATATGGCTATTCTGGCCAGCTGCTCCTGGCCCGTCAAGCCAGCGATCTAGGGGCGAGCGGCCGCCTGGCGCCCAATCGAAGTGAGCGTACCCACCAGACTGTTTTTGGGTGGTCAATGACGTCCAACGGCGGCCGGCCGTCCATTCGCCGAAGGCCAGTCCGTTCGCCGAAGGCCGTCTCCGTCTCCCACGCGCTCTCCGGACTCGGTCACCCCATACCGTGCAGTCGCCTCGCCAGCTCGGCCGTGTCGAGGTGGACCGGCTCAACCCTGCCGACCGTGGCTTCGGGCGCCGTGCCGCCGTGGCGGGCGCGGGCAGCGGCGACGAACCGGTCGAAGACCGCCAGCGCGTCAAGGGGCCCGGGGCCACCCTCGGGGTGGTACTGGACCGTCTCGATCGGCAGCGTGCGATGCCGCAGCCCCTCCACCGACCCGTCGTTCAGGTCAATCTGGCTGACCACGAAGCCGCTGGCCTCCGGCAGCGTCTCGCCGATCACCGTGACCTCGTGGTTCTGCGCCGTGACCTGGACCAGCCCCGTCTCGAGGTCTTTCACCGGGTGGTTCGCGGCGTGGTGGCCGAAGGGCAGGCGTCTTGTGCCGGCGCCGGCGGCCCGGCCGATTATCTGGTGGCCCAGGCAGATTCCGAGAAGCGGCCGCCCATCCCGGATCGCGGCGGCGGCTAGGGCCACCGGGCCGTCCAGGCGGGCCGGGTCGCCGGGTCCCGGCGAGAAGACGACGCCGTCCACGTCCGGGGCAAGCGCCTCCGCCGAGGTAGCGGTGTGAGGGAGGATCCGCACCCGCGCACCCCGCCGGCGAAGGCTGCGCACGATGTTCGTCTTGAGCCCGAAGTCCAGGATCGCGACGAGCGGGCCGCCCTCGGAGGGGTCGCCTTCGTCGCGCGCGGCCACGGGCGAGACCTCGGCCACGAAGTCCTGGTCTTCCCAGCGAGGGACTCTGCGGGCGAGCTCGCGCGCCTCCTGCGGATCGGTCTGGCCCGGCGCGGTCACGATGGCGCGCAGGCTGCCGCTCGATCGGAGGTGTCGGGCCAGGGCTCGGGTGTCGACGCCGGCGATCGCCGGGATGCCGGCCTCGCGCAGCATCGTGGCCAGCTGGCGGGCGTCGTCGAGCACGGCCGCGGTGGCGTTGGCCACGATCAGGCCACGCAGCCAGGGCCGCTCGGACTGGTCGTCGTAGCGGACGCGGCCGTAGTTGCCGATGAGCGGGTAGGTCATGACGACCAGCTGGCCAGCATAGCTGGGGTCGGTGGCGATCTCCTGGTAGCCGGTCTGGCTGGTGTTCACGACGAGGTCGCCCTGACCGGAGTGCTGCGAGCCGAAGGCGATGCCGGGGAAGACACGACCGTCCTCCAGGGCAAGGAGCGCCGGGCCGAAGTCGCCGATCCTCGGATCGACGACGGCGCTGGGGCGCGGGAGTGGCGGTTGCCTGCGGGGGCGCCGCGACTCGGTCACGCGGCACCTCGACGCCCGGCATCGAAATGGTTGGCGGCGCCCCGGCCGACGGCGACGCGACCGGAGGCCCCGGACCGGCGGGCCGCACCGACAAAAAGGCCACCGGCCGAACTGGCTCGGTGGTTCTCGTCGCAGGCGACCATGGACCTCCTTCCCGGCCTCTCCGGACCGGTCCGCCGGCCTCACAGGACCGGCCAAAGGTTGGCCGTAGGTTAGCACGGAGGAAGGGCCGAGGGAGTCGTCGGCGGGCGACGGCTCGAGGGCTCGCCGCCCGACGCGCTCTCGGGAGTCCTCGAACGTTCGAGCCGGCCCGCACAGCCGAATTGCTGGCGACTCCAGGTAAGCCGCGGGTGAGCGTCGCATCACAAGATGCGGTGCGTGCGCGAGTTCGACTGGGATGACGAGAAGGAAGCAGCCAATGTCCACAAGCACGTCATCTCGTTCGATGAGGCCCGGTCCTCGAATGCCGCCTCCGTGGACTCGTCGCGGCCACCCGGACGGGCAGGAGCGCAATTCAGGACCGGTTCAGCCTCGGGCGCGAGTCTCTTTGTGGAAGCTCACTAAGCACATTACCTCGAAGACGCCAGTGACGGGGCGTCTTCGCCAGATCGAGCGGCCCGGCTACCCCCCTCGCCGGGCCGCTTGCTCTTTTCCCGGCTCGGGTGCAGCACGCCCAACGCCGCGCCGCGCAGTCTCGTGGTGAGCGCCGATCGACGGAGACTCAGCGCGCGGCGGGCCGCCGCTCAGAACGCTCGCCTCGGGCAAGGGCGAGGAGATCGGCCGACTCCTGCCTGTCCGCGACCGCGTCTCCAACCGCCTGAATACGCGCCCGCCCCTCGCGCTCGGCGGCGGCCTCGCGCAGCACCGTGTGGAACGCCTCGTTCACCCGCTCGTCGTTGGCGGCCGATCGGTAGTTGCCGACGGTCGTGGATCTCGCCATCGGATAGTCCTCCTCGCTCAGGTCGGCAGTGTGCGTCTGGCAGATGAGCCGGCGAACGCGCGAATTCGGGCCAGCAACTGCGGTTCGGTCATCGGGCCGCTCTTGTCCACCTCGATGCGTCGATCCACGTCGCGGCTTTGATCGCGAACTCTGATCTGGTGCGCGAAATGCTCGACGACCTCGCCGTCGCCCACGAGCAGAAGGTCGTCGTCGAACGGCACCGTACCGCTCACTCGAGCAAAGAACGCCCGCATGTGCTCGTCGCGGTGACCTTCGGCAGATGGGCGGTCTTCGGTCGGCGGACGGCCGGTGGAGCGGTGCCGGCCCGGGACCATGGAATCGAACCGTTCGCGGACAGTGACCCCCTCGGGGCCCCAGCGCAGGACCGTGGCCGAAGTCGCCGAGATCCAGACGCCGGTGGTTCGTTGAGTCGTCATCGAGACTCTCCCGTCCCATCGCCATGATCAACTGGGTGTTGGCCCGCCGAGCGCCCCATCACGGTGACCCTGCTCCGGCCAGGCGCAAGGAGCATCCGAATGAACGCCTGGAGCAAGACTGCTCCGGCCAGGGCGAACAAGAACAGGATCAGGGGAGGCATGAAATCCTTGCCACTGCCGGCCTGACGCAGTCTCGGGGACCGAGGCATCGGCACGGGGGGTCGGACAGGCTCCAAGCATGCGCTTGCGCGGCCGCGATGGCAATCGGCGGCCCGCGGTCCGGGCCAGCGGGAGCGCGCCTGGACCGGACGCTGCTCGGCCAACCTTGAGCCGAGGCGCGCTCGCGGGGACCGGCCTCGGGGGGCGCGCCGCCGGCCTCTCAGCTCAGGACAACGTCGACCTCCACCGACGCCGTCCCGGGCGCCGGCAGCGGGATCACGTCGCCGGCGATCGGGGCGCCGTTCACGACCAGCGCGACGGCGTTTCCCAACCCCTCGCGGCGCACCGAGATCTCGTATGCGGTGCCGCGGAACTCGCGATGGGCCTTGAAACCGGGCCAGGCCGCCGGCAGGACGGGGGCCACTCGCAGGCCCTCAAAGGTGGGCCGGATGCCGAGGATCCATTGGGTGGCGGCGACGAATGCCCAGGCCGCGGCCCCGGTGAGCCACGCGTTGCGGGCCATCCCGAAAGACGGATGGGCCGGCCCGCAGATGTTCTGGGGGTAGACGTACGGCTCGACCTTGTAGACGTCGGAGTCGGTCCGGGCCAGCGGCAGGATCTGGCGGTAGTAGCGGTAGGCCTCCTCGCCCCAACCGAGCATCGCGGCAGCCACGACCGACCAGGGGTTGGAGTGGCAGAAGATGCCGCCGTTCTCCTTGGCCCCCGGCAGGAACGTCGCGGTGCCGCAGACGCGCGGGTCGGCGCCGTCGTAGGGCGGCCGCAGCAGCACCAGCCCGAACTTGGTGTTGAGCTGCTCGTCGGCCGAGCGCATCGCCTGCTCGGCTCGGGCCTGCGGCGCGACCTCGCCCATCACCGCCCAGCTCTGCGGGATCAGGTCGATGGCATGGTGAGCAGCGCCCGAGACGCCGATCGGGAGGCCGCCGTCATCGAACGAGCGCGCGTACCACGCTCCATCCCAGGCGCAGCCGTTGATGACCGCGGCCATTTCGGCGCGCAGCTCCTCGAACCGCCCGGCTTCCTTGCCGCGGCCGGAGTGGCTGCCCAGGTCGACAAGATCGAGCATCGCCCGGCAGAACTGCATGCCGGTCCAGACGCTCTCCGCCTTGCCCGATCCGTGATCGACGTTGAGCGTGTCGTTCCAGTCGGAGAAGCCCGAGCGCGGCAGGCCGTGGGGGCCGCGATGGGAGAGCGTGAATTCGACCGCCGCCAGCATGTGCGCCCAGACGCAATCGTCGCCGCCGTCGGCATAGGGGACGCGCTGGTCGAGGTAAGCGAAATCGCCCGTCTCCCGGACGTAGGCGCAGACGGCGATGATCAGCCACAGGTGATCGTCTGAGAACCATTGCGGCCAGTCAGGGAACTCGGCGGCCAGCCCCGGTCCACCCTGGCCCGTGAGCGGGTAGAACTGGTGCCAGGTGTGGCCGTCGCCGAACTGAACCTCCCAGATCCGGGTCAGCATCCGGCGGGCGTGGTCAGGGACCGTGTGCATCGTGCCGAGGGTGTCCTGGGCGCTGTCCCGAGTGCCCATGCCGCGGCCCATGCCGGTCTCGTAACCGGAGACGAAGCGCGACCAGAACAGAGTGGTGCGGCACTGGACCTGGTTCCAGAAGTTGAGCATCGCGTTCGTGTCGGAGTCCGGAGTCTCGACCGTGAAACGCGAGAGGTAGCCGTCCCAGTCGTCGCGCAGGTCGGCGAACGCGGCATCGACCTCGGCCACGTCACTGAACCGCGCGACGGTGCGAGCGATCTCGGCGGGTCGCTCAGTGGCACCCATGACGTAGACGAGCCGGCGCTCCTCGCCCGGTGCCAGCTCTATGTCGTGAGTCAGCGACCCCACGCTGTTGCCGCGTGGGGACGGGGCGTTGGATGGCTCGCCCGTCTCAACGACGATCGGGCCGGACAGGTCGCGGCAGCGGCCGACGAAGTCCTCGCGGTCGCACGTGTAGCCGGTCGGTGCAGCGCTCGAGCCGAAGAAGTAGACGAGCGGGTTGAACTTCGTGCGGACGCGGATCATGCCCTCTTCGCACGAGCTGAAGACGATGTGCTGGGCCCAGTCGAGATTGACCGTGTCCTGGTTGGCGTCGAAGAAGCTGAACTCGGCGTAGGTGAAGCTGCGGAGGCGGCGCGGGACGGCGCCGGTGTTGCGCACGCGAAGCACCCACAGCTCGCAGGGGACGGGTTCGTCGGCGGGACTCGGCGGGACGAAGTACGTGATCTCGGCCGCGATCCCATTGCGGGCGCTCGAGATGCGCGTATAGGCGGCCCCGTGACGGCACTCGTAGCTCTCCAGGTCGCGCCGGACCGGCTGCCAGGTGGGGCTCCAGTAGTCGCCCGTCTCCTGGTCTCGCAAGTAGAGGTAGCGGCCCGGCTGATCGGCGGGGATGGCGTTGTAGCGGTAGCGAGTGACGCGCCGGTTACGAGGGTCGCGGTCGAACGAGTAGCCACCGCCGGTGTTGGAGACGATGCCGCCGTAGCGGCCTTCGCCGATGTAGTTGATCCAGGGCGTGGGCGTGTCGGGTCGGGTGATGACGTACTCGCGGGCTGCTGCGTCGAAGTAGCCGTACGCGTTGGCCCCGATCCTGGCCGCGTTCTGGATCACTCGACAAATGCCTCGACTTCGACAACCCGGCCGGGCCTCGCCGGCAGAGGGACGACGTTCCCGGCGATCGCCTCCCCATCAACGGCGAGCCGGAAAACGCGACCGGTCGAGCCCTTCGGCTTGCGCACGGCGATCCTGTAGATCGTACCGCGGAAGCGGCGGGTGACCGCGAAGTCTCCCCAATCGGCCGGCAGCACCGGGTCGATGCGCAGGCCCTGGTGCTCGGCGCGGACACCGAGGATCCACTGGCTGATGGCCACGAAGTTCCACGCGGCGGTGCCACTCAGCCAGGAGTTCTTGGCCTCGCCGTGGGTCGGGGCGTCCTTGCCCGCGATCATCTGGGCGTAGACATAGGGCTCGCAGCGGTGGATCTCCGAGATCCCCTCCCGGGCCGACGGGTTGATCCGCATGTAGTAGTCCATGGCGCCCTCGCCGTTGCCGGCCATCGCCTCGGCGATCATCACCCACGGGTTGGTGTGGCAGAAGATGCCGGCGTTCTCCTTGTAACCCTGCGGGTACGAGGAGATCTCGCCAAGGTTCAGGTGGTAGTACGTGTAGGCAGGGTTGGCCAGGACGATGCCGTGCGGCGTGGCCAGGCGTTCCCGGACCGACGCCAGCGCCCGGGCCGCCTTGCCGTCGTCGAGGCCGATGCCGGCCACGATGCAGATGCCCTGTGGCTCGATGAAGATCTGGCCTTCCTGGTTGCGCGACGAGCCCACGACGTTGCCGAAGTAGTCGAAGGCGCGCCGAAACCAGTCTCCGTCCCAGCCGGCCGTCTTGACGACGCCGGTCATGGTCGCCGACACATCCCTGCAGCGCTTCGCCTCGGCGGCATCGCTGCGCAGATCCGCGATGGCGGCCATCTCGTCGGCCTCCAGCACGAAGAGGCCGCCGATGAAGACGGACTCGGCCACCCCTCCGGCCTTGTTCTCGGTCGTCTGGAACGACTCGCCGGGCGTCTCGGAGAAACAGTTGAGATTGAGGCAGTCGTTCCAGTCGGCTCGACCGATGAGCGGCAGCCCGTGCGGGCCAAGCCGATCGAGGGTGTAGCCGATGCAGCGCTGGAGATGCTCGTACAGCGGCCTCTCCGAGCCCGGCTCGTTGTCGAAGGCCACGGGCACGTCGAGGATCGATGTGTCGCCGGTTTCCTTGAGGTAGGCGGCTACGCCCAGCACGAGCCAGGCCGGGTCGTCGTTGAAACCTCCGCCGACGTCGTTGTTACCGCGCTTCGTCAGCGGCTGGTACTGGTGATAGGCGCCGCCGGTCGACAGCTGCGTGGCAGCGATGTCGAGGATGCGCTCGCGGGCCCGTTCCGGGATCATGTGGACGAAGCCGAGCAGATCCTGGTTGGAGTCGCGGAAGCCCATGCCACGGCCGATGCCCGACTCGAACAGGGACGCCGACCTCGACAGGTTGAACGTCACCATGCACTGGTAGGCGTTCCAGACGTTGACCATGCGGTCCGTATGCAGGTCCGGCGTCGTCACCTGGCAGACGCCCAGCAGGCCGTCCCAGTAGGCGCGCAAGGCCTCGAAGGCGGCGTCCGCGTGGGCCTGATTCAGGTACTTCGCGATGACCGGCTTCACCGTCTTCTTGTTGATAATCTGGGAGCCCGGCGGATCGAATTTCTCCGCCACCGGGTTCTCGTGATAGCCCAGAACAAAAACGATCTGCCGCGTTTCGCCGGGCTCCAGCGCCAGCTTGACGTGGTGCGCGCCGATCGGCGCCCAGCCGTGCGCCTCCGAGTTGGACAACGTCCCGCGCTCCACCGCCTCCGGGTTATCCCAGCCGCGGTAGGGGCCGACGAAGGCGTCCCGCTGCGTGTCGAACCCGGCCAGCGGCGCCGAGCAGCCGAAGTACGCGAAATGATCGCGGCGCTCCCGGTACTCGGTCTTGTGGTAGATCGTGCCGTCCTCGATCTCCACTTGTCCGATGCTGAAGTTGCGCTGGAAGTTGGTCCCGTCGTCCTGCGCGTCCCACAGGCAGAACTCGATGCTGGAGAATACCGACAGCGCCGCCGGCGCCGCGCGGTGATTGGTGACCGTGAGCTGCCAGATTTCCAGGTTCTCGTCCAGCGGCACGAAATACCGCGTGTGCGCTTCGATCCCCTGGCACTTCGAGCCGATGATGCTGTAGCCCATCCCGTGGCGGCAACTGTAGTCCTCGAGATCCCGCCGCGTGGGCTGCCAGCTCGGAGACCAGAACTCCCGCGAGTCGTCGTCCCGCAGGTAGATGTAGCGGCCTCCAAAATCGTAGGGGACGTTGTTGTAGCGGTAGCGCGTGATGCGCCGCAGCCGCGCATCGCGGTAGAAGGAGTAGCCGCCGGCCGTATTCGAGATGATCCCGAAATAGGCCTGGCATCCCAGGTAGTTGATCCACGGCAGCGGCGTATCCGGCCGCGTGATCGCGTACTCCCGGTTCTGGTCGTCAAAGTGCCCGTATTGCATAAGCTCTGAGTGTACAGCAGCCCTGCGCGGGCACACAACCAGCGCCTACGCCGCGCCCCCAAACAGCTTCTTCTGCCGTTCCTGCGACTCTTCGGGCGTCAGGTCCTCGGTTTGCGTCGCAATGGCCCAGACCAAGCCGAACGGGTCGCGCACCTGCCCGTAGCGAGAGCCCCAGAACTGGTCCGCGATCGGGAAGACCACCTCGCATCCCGCCGCAATGGCCTGCGCCCAGGTCGCGTCCGCGTCCGGCACGTACAGGTGCAGAACCAGCGGCCCGTTCCCCGTGGCGGGCGGCGGCCCACCCATCTCCGGAAAGTAGTCGTGGAGCAGCAGCATGGAATCGCCGATGCGGACCGCGGCGTGCATCAGCTTGCCGCCCGGCCCCGGAGAGCGGCCGATCTCGACAGCGCCGAACGCGCGCGCCAGGAAGTCGATATAGTTCGCCGCGCCATGCACCCCCAGATGCGGCGTCAGCGAGTGAAACCCAGGTGGAATCGGACTTGCAGCTTTTCCCATAGTGCTTCCATGATAGCGTGGCGCCCGGCGAGCCGGACGCGGGTGGCCGCGCGGCTTGGGCGAAGCCGCCCGCGGGAGGCCGCGTGGTTTGCGGGAAGCCGCCCGCGGCACGCAGCTTGTCAGTCTTGTACGGATCACGTATTATGATAGGTGTATGATTCGTTCCTGCCGCGACAGAGACGCGCAACGGCTCCTGGAGCGGATATTCAGCCGGAGGCTTCAGTCCATCGAGAAGTCTGCACGCCTGCGGCTGGAAGTGCTGGACGCGGCGACCTCGCTGCGAGACCTCAATCTGCCCGGGTTTCGTCTGGAGGCCCTCAAAGGAAGCCGCAAGGGACAGCACAGCATTCGGATCAACGACCAGTACCGCATCTGCTTCGAGTGGCGGGACGGTGATACCTACAATGTCGAAATCGTGGATTACCATTGAAGGAGACGAAACATGGCCAGTAGCAAGAA
>PLOC01000043.1 GCA_003141955.1 Chloroflexota bacterium | reverse complement strand
AACGAAGGACTGGACCGCCCGCGAGGCGACTAGCGGTCGTCGGCGCGACGGCCTACCAGCCACCACGCAGACGGGAAGAGAACCGCGGCGATGGCGAGCTTGAGGGCATCCCCGAGAACGAACGGCAGCAGCCCCTTCTGGATCGCCAGCTCGGGCGAGAAGTGGGCGGCGACGGCCAGCCACGGCACGCCGACCGCGTAGATCACGACCTCGCCTATCACCATGGCCCCGACGGCACCTGGGATGTGGCGATCCCAACCGAGTTCGGCCAGCTTGCCCACGATGGGGGCGGCAAGCAGGAAACCCACCAGGTAGCCGCCCGGCGCGCCCAGGACGAGCCCGCCATGTCCCAACGCCGCGATCGTCGCGAGGCCGTGGGCGTGACCCGCGTACACCGGCAGCCAGAATCCCAGCGCCAGGTAGAGCGCGACCGAGAGCGCCCCGCGCCGCAGGCCGAGCGCGCCGCCGACCAGCAGGACGGCGAGCGTCTGGCCCGTCATCGGGACGGGGTTGTTGTGCAGCCACACCGTGACGTTCGCGGTCAGAGCGATGAAGGCGGCGCCCACGCAGACCAGGGCGATGTGGCGAAGCCGAGCGCTCATGCGCTCGCCGACGCGGATCGGGACCAGGAAATCGCCAATCGTGATGCCCCGTTCGGCGGCGGGGAGTCGATTCAGCGACGGGGTCGCGAGCATTCTTGGGTCTTCCCTGTGGTGGCGACGCGGCCTATCTTCGGACTCTTCTTCCCGGTCCGAGGGCCCGAGTGTACCAGGCCGAGCGGCCAGGCGGCGCACGGGCAGCCGGCCCTAGTCGTGCTGGAGGGCCCGCACGATCGACTGTCGGCTGGCCATCCCTGCCGGGTAGATGGAGGCGGTAACGCTGATCAGCAGGCCGAAGAGAACGGCAAGCGCGATCGAGGCCCACGGCGGATCGAACGCCAGGCCGAATCCTCCGCTCGACCAGGCCACCAGAAGCCCTCCCACCACCAGGCCGACGGCCGCGCCGATCAGCGACCCGGCCAGGCCCAGGATCCCCGCCTCGATCACGACCATGCCCCAAACCTGGCGGCTGGACATGCCCGTCGCCCGAAGCACGCCTATCTCGCGGACGCGCTCCAGGACACTCATCGAGAGCGTGTTGACCATGCCCAATCCGGCCACCAGGACCGCGATCAGGGCCAGCGCGTCGAGCAGTCGAAAGACCCGGTCGAGAGCATCGCCGACCGTGCCCTGGACGTCCCCCAGATCGGCCGACTGCAGCGCGTACTGCGACGCCGTCGCGTCGACCGCGGCGCGAGCGCTCGACTCCTGGCCGGGCTGGTAGCGAACGGCGAAAACGTCCGCACCCGATGCTCCGAACGGTCCCAGGGCATCCGACCAGCCCATGAGAATCGCCTCCTGCGACTCGGCCGGGATCGAATGGGCCACGATCCCGACGACCACCAGCCGGGTGGGCGTTTCGCCCGTGGCGAAGCTGAGCGTGTCGCCAAGCCGGATGTCCGACTCGTTCGCCAGCGACTGCGGCACGATGACCGCGCCGCCCGCATCCAGTGCCGCGAAGGCAGTGGCCGGATCGCCACCCCCCTGGACGAAGACCAGCCGTCCGTCCGCCTCGAAATCCTTGCCGGAGATGGCGGCCGCCTCCAGGCGCACGCCTCCGAAGGGCACCCCGAACAGCCCGATGGGCGAAACGGATTTCACGCCCGGCAGGGCAGCTATGTCGGCGATGCTTGAGTCGGTCGGCGAGATCGGGTGAATCGAGGTGAGCAGCTCGCTGCCCGGGATCGTCTCGGTCAGCCAGCTCTCGCCGATCTGACGGATGTTCTGGGCGGCCGTGCCCAAGGCCACGACCATCGCCAGGCCCATGACCAGCGCCCCGGCCGTGAGCGTGGTGCGGCTGATGTCACGGGCCAGCGAGCTGCGGGCCAGCCGCTCCTCGTTACGGAAGATCCGGAAGGGAATGCCCGCCAGCAGCAGCAGCGGGCCCAGGACGCGGGGCACGATCAGGACGGCCGCGAGCAACAGGCCGTAGACGACCAGCGGTCCCACGAACCCGAAGTCGAGCGTCACGCCGCCCGATCCAGGGGTCGATCCGGTGCCGGCCGACGAGCTGGTCGGCCAGACGGCCAGCGCCGCGAGGGCCAGGAGGCCGAAGACGAGGACAAGCCAGCGCAGCCGAGCGCCTCCGGCCACCGCGCCCCTGGGACCGCGCCGAAGCGCTTCGACCGGCGAGATTCGACCGGCCCGCCAGGCCGGCTCCAGCGAGGCGGCGAGCGTCATCAAGATGCCGATGGCCAGGGCCAGCACGATTGAGCCGAGCGATATGTCGGGCGCGGCGAGGGCGATGGGGCCTGTGGCGTTCACCCACGAGAGCGTGAGCGAGGCCAGGCCGACGCCGGCGATCACTCCGACGATGGACCCCATCGCTCCCAGGGCAAACGCCTGCAGCATGACGAGGCCCATGACCTGGGAGCGCGTCGTCCCGGCGGCACGCAGGAGCCCCACGTCGCGCGATCGTTCCGTCACCGTCATCGAGAGCGTGTTGAAGATCAGGAACGCACCGGCAAAGAGGACTACTGCCGCGACGAACAGGAGCGTCCCGCTGAAATCGGCCATCTCGGCACGGAGCGAGTCAGCCGTGTCGGAGGTCTTTGCCAGCAGGTACGGCTCGGTCGTTATCGTGTTCTCGAGATTGCCGACCAGGTCGTTGGCGGTTACTCCGGGCTGTGTGCCCAGATCCACCCGCGTCACGCCCGTCATGTCGAAGAGGGCCTGGGCCGAGGCGAGCGGCACGATCACCAGCCGGCCCGCCGCGTCGGGCACCGAGCCATCGCCCGACACGATGCCGACGATCGCGAAAGCGGTGGGTCCTGCGCTGGCAGCGCCGTCCAGCGTGATCGAGTCGCCGATTCGAATACGCTCCTGGTTCGCCAATGTCTCGGTGATGACGGCGCTCCCGGAGTCGGCCGCGTTCAGCAGCCGCCCGCCGGAGAGTGGCAGGTCGTGCAGCTTCGGCTCCGCCACCGCGTCTATCCCCAGTACAGTCACGGGCGCAGGCAGCTCTGCCGACGGAGACTGGGACAGACCGGCGGCCAGGTAGGTCTTGCGTTCCAGGGCGGGAGCGGCGACCAATACCCCGGCCGTCCTCGTGATCACCGCCACGGTTTCCGGGCTGAGGCCACGCTCCTCCAGGGCCTCGACGCGCAGCACCGAGGCCCCCATCTCGTCGGCGGCGGCGCGGGCAACGGCGGCATCCATCGTGGCTCCGGCGGAGAGCGACGCGAACAGCACCGCCACGCCCAGGGCCACGCCCGCCATCGTGAGCACGCTCCGAAGAAGCCGCGCCCGCAGGTTCCGCCAGGCAAGTGACGAGAGGCCCCGCACCGGCTAGAGACCCAGTTGGGCGAGACGCGCGATCAGGGGACCGGCGTCGCTGTCCTTGCGACGGCCGAGCACGATCTCGTCGCGGATCTTTCCGTCGCCCAGCACGAGGACACGGTCCGCGTGCGCCGCCGCCCTCGCGTCGTGAGTGACCAGGACGATCGTCTGGCCGCGCTCGTCGCAGGATCGCCACAGCTCGCCGAGGATCTCCCCGCCGGTGGCGTAGTCCAGGTTGCCGGTGGGCTCGTCGGCGAGCAGGAGCGCAGGGCTCCCCACCAGGGCCCGGGCCAGCGCCACTCGCTGCTGCTCTCCGGCGGAGAGCTGGTCGGGACGGTTCCGCTCGCAGCCCACGAGGTTGACCGTCTCGAGTACGTCCCTGATCCGGGCCGCCGCCTCACCGTGACGCGGGTCCACGCCCGCGATAGTGAACGGCAAAGCGACGTTCTCATAGACGTCCAGCAACGGGATGAGGTTGAAGAACTGGAAGACGAAGCCGGTCTTCTCGCGCCGCAGGCGAGTCGCTTCCCTGTCGCTAAGCTGGCTGACGATCTCGCCGTCGAGGACGACGTCTCCTCCGGTCGGTCGGTCGAGCCCGCCCAGCAGCTGCAGGAGCGTGCTCTTGCCGGAGCCAGACGGTCCCATCACGGCCACGAACTCGCCCCGTCGAACCTTGAGGGAGATGCCGCGCAGGACCTGAACGTCGCGGCTGCCGATCCGGAATTCTTTGGTCAGGTCGCGGGCCTCGAGGATGGTGCCGTCGCCCTCGGGTCGACCCGAGGCGGTCTCAGATGACCGGGCCTCGGATAGCGACGGGACGGACGGCGTAGTCGGCACCACGGAAGTGTATTCGGTCGGCCCGACGACAGGGCGTAGAGGCCCGCGCCGCCGGA